>SKOX01000112.1 GCA_007119835.1 Paracoccaceae bacterium | reverse complement strand
CGCGGGCCCGTCGCGATCCTCGAAGGGGCGCCCGGCGATGAAGTGGGAGGCTTGGGGTTGTGCTTGCATGACGAGCTGAGCCTTCGGGCTTGCTGTGGCAGGGGAGGGTGGCCTCAGACGGGACGGCCTGCGGCGACCGCGCGCCCGGTCCCGGCCTGCCAGCGGTCGCCGATGGCCCGGTCGAGGGTCGCCTCGATCAGCGCGATGGCGACGTCCGGGTCGGCTGGCTCGCGCTTCAGCGCCTCGTGCAGGTAGAGGCCGTCGATCAGCGCGGCAGTGGTCCGCGCCAGGGCAGGGGCCGCGCCGCCGACCAGCGGGCGGAGAGCGTGGACGAGGTTCGACTGGAGCCGCCGCTGGTAGAGCCGCAGCAGCCGAGCCGCCTCGGGCGAGGACATCGCCTTGGTGTAGAAGATCAGCCAGGCGCCGATCGTGGCCCGGTGGAACTGGTCCGGCGCGAAGCTCGCCCGCACCAGGGCCGAAACCCGATCCCTCGGCCCGGTGGAGGCGCGCAGCTCCGCCCGGATCGCGTCGCCGAACTCGGCGAGCAGATGCCGCATGGTCGCGAGGATCAGATCCTCCTTGCCCCCGAAATAGTGATGCGCCAGCGCCGACGAGACGCCGGCCCGGGCCGCGATCCGCGCCACGGTGACGTCGAGGGAGCCGGCGTCCGATACCTCCCTGAGCGCTGCGCTGATCAGCGCGCGCCTGCGCTTGTCGGCCTGTCCGGCACGCGACGTCATCGTGGCCCTCGAGAAATTGATTGACCGATCAATCAATATGAGTATCCCTTGTGCTGGTCAAGGCTCTCGGAGGATGAGGGGGTCAGGAAGATCAGGCCGCCTCCGACGGCTCCGCCGGCCGGTCAAGGACAAGGGGATCCAAATGCGCATCATCGCTGGCGCTCTCGCCGCCGCCGCAGTCGCCGCACCTGCCTTCGCCGCAGACCCGGCGGAATGCACCACCGTCCGGATGGCGGACATCGGGTGGACCGACATCACGGCAACGACCGCCCTCGCGAGCGCCGCGCTCGCCGGCCTCGGCTATGAGCCGCAGACGCGGCTCCTGTCGCTGCCCGTGACCTTCACGAGCCTCGCCCGGGGCGATCTCGACGTCTTTCTGGGCAACTGGATGCCGTCCATGGAGGCCGACATCACGCCCTACCTCGAGGACGGGACGATCGACACGATCCGCGCCAATCTGACCGGCGCCAAGTACACGCTCGCGGTCTCCAGCAGCCTCGCCGACAAGGGCCTGCGCAGCTTCGGGGACATCGCCGACTTCGCCGACGCGCTCGACCGGCGGATCTACGGGATCGAGCCGGGCAACGACGGCAATCGTCTGATCATCGAGATGATTGAGGAGGACATGTTCGGCCTCGGCGACTTCCGGATCGTCGAGAGCTCCGAGCAGGGGATGCTCGCTCAGGCGGCCCGGGCGGAGAGGCAGGGCGAGGGGATCGTCTTCCTCGGCTGGGAGCCGCACCCGATGAACGCGAACATCGACATGGTCTACCTCGAGGGCGGCGACGACGTCTTCGGCCCCGACCTCGGCGGCGCCACGGTCCACACGGTGACCCGCGCGGGCCTGGTCGAAGACTGCCCGAACCTTGGGCGGTTCCTCGAGAACCTCGAGTTCTCGCTCGAAATGGAGAACGAGGTGATGGCGGCGATCCTCGACGACGGGCAGGACCCGGACGCGGCGGCGCGGGCCTGGCTTCAGGAGAACCCCGACGCGCTCGAGGTCTGGCTCGACGGCGTCGAGACCGTCGACGGCGGCGAGGGCCTGCCGGCCGTGCGCGAGAGCCTCGGCCTCTGAGCCGGGATGGACTGGCTCACCGGCAGCAAGATCCCGGTCGGTCCCTGGGCCCGTGACGCCGTCGACTGGCTGATCGACAACGCGACCTGGTTCTTCGACGGCCTCGCCAACGGCGTATCCGCCCTGATCGACGGCGTTCTGTGGCTCCTGCAGACGCCGCACCCCTTCGTGGTCATTGCCGTCTTCGCTGTCGTCGCCTGGCTGCTGCAGCGACGCCTGTCGGTCGTCGTCATCGTCGTGCTGGGCTTTCTGTTCATCCTGAACCAGGGATACTGGCGCGAGACGACCCAGACACTCACGCTGGTGCTGTCGGCGGTGGTCCTCTGCATGGGGGTTGGCATCCCCGTCGGCATCGCTGCGGCGCACCGGCCGCGGCTTTACGCGGCACTGAGGCCGGTCCTCGATCTGATGCAGACGCTGCCGACCTTCGTCTACCTGATCCCCGCGATCGTGTTCTTCGGCATCGGCATGGTGCCGGGCCTCGTCGCCACGGCGATCTTCGTGCTTCCCGCGCCGATCCGGCTCACCCATCTCGGCATCTCCTCGACCCCGTCCGCGCTCAAAGAGGCGGGGCTCGCGTTCGGTGCCACGCCCTTCCAGCTTCTGTGGAAGGTCGAACTGCCCTACGCCTTTCCGCAGATCATGGCGGGGCTGACCCAGACGATCATGCTGTCGCTCTCCATGGTGGTGATCGCGGCGCTGGTCGGGGCGGACGGGCTCGGGGTGCCGGTGGTGCGGGCGCTGAACACGGTGAACACCGCGCTCGGCTTCGAGGCGGGGCTGGTGATCGTCGTCGTCGCGATCATGCTCGACCGGATGTTCCGGAGGGAGACATGAGCGCCGAGACGGACATGGTCGTCTTCGATCGCGTGTCGATCGTCTTCGGCGGCCGGCCGAAGGACGCGCTCGCGGCGATGGACGAGAACCTGACCCGCGAGGAGGTTCAGGCGCGGACCGGGCAGATCCTCGGGGTGCACGACTGCTCGCTCGCGGTCGGGCGCGGCGAGATCAGCGTGCTGATGGGCCTGTCGGGCTCGGGAAAGTCGACGCTTCTGCGGGCGGTCAACGGGCTGAATCCGGTGGCGCGCGGCCGGATGCTGGTGCGCGACCGGGACGGCACGCTGATCGACGTCGCCGCCTGCGACGCGGGGCGGCTCAGGCGGCTGCGCCGGGGCGCGGTCTCGATGGTGTTCCAGCAGTTCGGGCTGTTGCCCTGGCGCAGTGTGATCGAGAACGTCGGCCTGGGCCTCGAGCTCTCGGGGCTCGGCCGGGCGGAGCGGCGCAGGCGGGCGCAGGAGGTCCTCGAGACGGTCAACCTCGGCGCCTGGGCGGAGCATCGCGTCGGGCAGCTCTCCGGCGGCATGCAGCAGCGCGTCGGCCTTGCGCGTGCCTTCGCCACCGAGGCGGAGATCCTCCTGATGGACGAGCCCTTCTCGGCGCTCGACCCGCTGATCCGGGCGCGGCTGCAGGACGAGCTCCTCGAGTTGCAGGCCCGCCTGCAGGTGACGATCCTGTTCGTCAGCCACGACCTCGAGGAGGCGGTGAAGCTCGGCAGCCGGATCACGATCATGGAGGGCGGGCGGATCGTCCAGTCCGGCCGGCCGGAGGACATCGTGCTCAATCCTGCGAGCACCCATGTCGCGGAATTCGTCGCCCATCTCGACCCCTTGAGCGTGCTCCGGGCCGAGCATGTCCTGGAGCGGTCGCCGCCCGAGGCCGGTGCGGCGGCCATTCCCCTGGGACGCCCCCTGCGCGAGATCCTGCCGCTCTTCGCCGCCGGCGCGCGCGAGGTCGCCGTCGTCGACGACGGGGTGGCGGTGGGGCGGATCCGGGCGGAGGCGGTGTTCGCAGCCCTGAGCCGTGCGCGTGCCGCCGCCGAGTGAGGCCGGCGAGGGATCGACGCGACCTGCGTCCCCGCGCTGTCCCACACGGGGTTCCCTGAAATCACGTTCGATAACAAAGGCTTGTTGGAGATGTGCGCCCGCGGTTGACCTGGACGGACAGTGGCTCGATCCGCGCAGCAGTCCGACCCTTGAGGGCGGTCCGACGGAACCGCTGCGCTGGCGCCGCTCGCTGCGGCAGGCCCGGCCGTCGGTGACGTCAGCCGTTTCCGGCCGCGAGATGGCGGGGCGCCGCCGGTTCGGCCTTCACTCGGCGCCCCGCCAGTTTCAGGATGTAGACGTCGGCCTTCGGCGTACCGAGGCTTCCCGCCATCGGGGGAGCGCCGGCGGGCTCCTCCGCTCAGGCGGTGTCGCGGACCGCTTCGAGAACCGCGTCCACATGACCGGGAACCTTCACCTTTCGCCAGACCTTTTGCACCACGCCGTCCTTGATCAGGAAGGTCGAGCGGTCGATGCCCATGTACTTGCGGCCGTACATCGACTTCTCGACCCAGACGCCGTAGCGCTCGCAGACGTCGCCTTCCGCGTCGGAGGCGAGCACGATGCCGAGGCCGTGCTTGGCCTTGAACTTGTCGTGGCTCGCCACCGAGTCCTTGGAAATGCCGATGACGACGGCGCCTGCGGCCGCGAAGTCGTCGGCGCGCTCGGTGAAGCCGATCGCCTCCTTGGTGCAGCCGGAGGTATCGTCCTTCGGGTAGAAGTAGACGACCACCGGCTTGCCGGCATGCTCGGCGAGCGACACCGTGCCGCCGCCGTCCCGCGGCAGCGCGAAGTCGGGCGCCGCGCTTCCTTCCTCAATGGTGCTCGTCTCGATGCTCATGGCGACGTCTCCCTCGCTTGTCCTCGTTCCGGAGCGTTGAGATATCGCGCACGCGCCGGGATCAAGAGGCAGCGCGTTTCGAGCCCCGCCCTCCGGCACGCCTGGCGGTCGCGGGCAGGATCCGGTTGCAGCGGCGCCCGGCGCGGGATAAGGCCGAACCGATCGATGCGTCCCGCACTGGCCCGAAGGTTCATCAACTGTTTTATGAATCGAAAACAACATGTTGAGGCGTGGGGCGAACTGCGGGGGCAGGCGCGGCGCGCCCGGCGCGGCCCGTCAGGAGGGGTTCCGTCTTCATGCGCCTCGATGAGTTCGACTTCGCTCTGCCCGAGGAGCTGATCGCGCTCCGCCCGGCGCGTCCGCGCCCGGCCTCGCGTCTCCTCGTGGCCGAGGGCGACCGGATCGTCGATTCCACGGTCGCGCGCCTCGGCGACTGGCTCCGGCCGGGCGACACACTGGTCCTGAACGACACCCGGGTCATTCCGGCACGACTATCGGGGACCCGCACCCGGCCGACCACCACCGGCAGCGGCGTTGCCCGCATCGAGGTGACGCTCGTCGCCGGCGACGGCGGCCCGGAGTGGGAGGCGCTCGCCCGCCCCGCCCGCCGCCTGCGCCCGGGCGAGACCGTCGCCTTCGAGGGCGGGCTCTCGGCGGAGGTGCTGGCGCTCGAGGATGGCGGGCGCGTCCGGCTCCGCTTCGACCGCGGCG
>SKOX01000173.1 GCA_007119835.1 Paracoccaceae bacterium | reverse complement strand
TCCCGCTGGGCGACCGTGTCCGAGAGCCGCTGGCGCATCACGTCGAGGGCAGCGGCGAACTCGCGCTCCGCCTCGACGGCGCGCAGGATCTCGGTCTGCTGCCGGCCGATGCGATCCATCGCGATACGGAAGCGGTGCTGGGCCGAGGCCGCCTCGGCCGCGCGCTGGTCGCGCTCGGCCGCAAGCGCGGCGAGGCGTGCCTCGTAGGCGTCGCTCAGCACCGTCGTCTGGGTGCTCTCGCCGCGGGAATCGATGACGTCGACCGCCACGGTGGCCGTCGCCACGGCGAGCCATCCCGCGGTAATCGCTGCGCCCGAGGCGAGGCCGAACTGCGCGAGCGGGGTCAGACGGCGATACGTCGTGCCCTGCGCAGTTTGGACGAAGAGACGCTTTTCCGGAAAAAGGCTTTCGAGAGAGCGGTTCAACCGGCGCGTCAGTCCCCTCATGCGGCCTGTCCCTTTGTTGTTCTCCCGGCCGCTGGGCGGCCGCCGCCTGCTCTTCTAGGAACGTTAACGGAGCAATGGCAACCGCACGGCGCCTTCCGCGGCGACGATGGAGCAACTTCGGCGGATCCCCGCCGGTTGCACGGGAAGGCATGCCGCGTACAGCATGTTGCGGTCGTCGGGCGACGATGGCTGCCTCTGGCCCTCGTCGTCCGGTGGCGCCCGGCCGAGGGTCCGCAGCGATTGCTGTGATCTGGCTGCACCGGACGCCGTCATGGTGGAGTGCGGTGTGGCGGGCTCCTTGCCCGGATCCAGCCGCTCGGGCTCGCGCCAACGCGGGTACCGGCGTTGCGGCGAGCATGCCTGGATGGGCTGGGTTGCGGGCGCTCTGGGGCATATGTGGGTTCGGCTGACTGCTGCAGAGCGGAAGACGGATCTATCGGCATGCGGATTGCCACCTTCAACGTGAACGGCGTGAACGGTCGGCTCGAAGTCCTGCTGCGATGGTTGGCGGAGCAGGAGCCGGACGTGGTCTGCCTTCAGGAGCTGAAGGCGCCCCAAGCCAAGTTCCCCGCCGCGGCAATCGCACGGGCGGGCTACGGCGCTGTCTGGCACGGGCAGAGCCGCTGGAACGGCGTGGCAATCCTCGCCCGGGATACCGACCCGATCCTGACCAGGAGGGGTCTGCCGGGCGAGCCCGAGGAGGAGCAGGCGCGCTACATCGAGGCGGCCGTCCGCGGCGTGCTGATCGGCTGCCTCTATGCGCCCAACGGCAATCCAGCGCCGGGACCGAAGTTCGACTACAAGCTCCGGTGGCTTGACCGGCTGCTGTCGCACGCCACGAACCTGCTCGAAGCCGGCGCACCCGTGGTCCTTGCCGGAGACTACAACATCATCCCCGACGAGATCGACGTCCACAAGCCGGAGCGGTGGCGCGACGACGCGCTGTTCCGGCCGGAGGTGCGACAGGCGTTCGAGCGGTTGCTGGCCCAGGGCTGGACCGACGCGGTGCGCGCGCGCCATCCCAGGGAGCGCATCTTCACCTTCTGGGACTATCTGCGGTCCGCGTGGCAGAGGGACGCTGGCCTCCGTCTCGACCACCTGCTCCTCAGTCCTGTCGTTGTCGATCGGCTTGTCGATGCGGGGGTCGACAGGGAGGTGCGGGGGCTCGATCGTGCGAGCGATCATGCGCCTGCTTGGATAGAAATTGCAGCTTGAAGCATTGGCCTCCTGGCCGGCGAGGTGGAAGCATTCGGGAGGCGGCGCTGACGTTTGAAGGCGTGGGGCAGAACCGACGCCCGGTTGCCTGGAGGCTTAGCAGGGCCGGCTTGCCGTCCAAAAAAGGCGCCTGCTCACGCACGCACGCAATCAGGAGCGGGAGAAGGGGTGGACAACCGCCCTTCTCTACGCAGCGCCTACCCGGAGAAAGGGCGGAAAGTCGACATGTGCAGGCGCAGCATGGAACATGCAGCATATGCTGGAAGCGGCCATTCGGCCCGGTTTCGGCGCCCTTACGCTTAAGCTTTCGTCGAGCACTACGACCGGCGCGCTGCATAGAGCCAATCGTGGATTGGATCGATCTGACCGGGTGCGTTGAGCGTCGGGGTATGGCCAACACGCCCAGAACTTCCGTCGCTACTGGTTGCTGTGCAGCCCGATCCAGAGGCGGCTGTCTTCCATCATGGGGCATCCTACCGTAATGCGGCCATGAGCCTCCGCCAGCCGCGGAAAGCCAATCGGTGATCCTGGGACGCCCATGCTTTCTCCTTGCGGAGGCTGGCAAGACGCAGGAGGCTGGCTCATCGCGCAGGAAGGATCATGAAGCTCGGCGTGTTCGCCATCGGGTTGGGTCTGATCGCCCTCACCGTGCTGTCGCAGCTCCGAGGCGCGCGGTGGTGGATCCGGTTTTCCGACTTCCCGCGATTTCAGATCGCGGTGCTTATCGCGCTTGTCGGGCTTGCACATGCCGTCTCCTTCGACACATCCAGCCCGCTTGATATCGGCTTCGGCTTCGGCTTCGCTCTCGCCGGCAGCCTCGCCTATCAGGCCCTACGGATCTTTCCCTACACGCCGCTGGCCGCGCGCCAGATCCGCGACGCCTCGCCCGGAAATGGGGCGCGAGCGCTCCGGATCCTGATCGCCAACGTGCTGATGGAGAACCGGCGGGACGGCGACTTCGTGTTGCTCGTCCGGGAGACAGACCCGGATCTGATCCTCGCGGTCGAGACGGACGCGTGGTGGGACGAGCGACTGCGGGTGCTCGACGTCGACTACCCGCACGCCCTCAAGCGCCCGCAGGGTAATCATTACGGGATGCACCTTCTGTCGCGACTGGAGCTTGAAGCTGCAACGCTCCGCTTCCTGGTGGAGGACGACATTCCGTCGATCCGGACGACCGTCCGCCTGCGCTCGGGGGAGAGCGTCGAATTCTTCGGGCTGCATCCGCGCCCGCCCGAGCCGCAACAGGATACCGAGGAGCGCGATGCGGAGTTGCTGATCGTCGGGCGGGAGGTCAAGGAGCATGGCGGGCCGGCAATCGTCGCGGGCGATCTCAACGACGTGGCCTGGTCGAAAACGACGCGACTCTTCCAGGAAGCCAGCGGCATGCTGGGCCCCCGCCAAGGGCGCGGCATGTTCAGCACCTTCCACGCCGACTACCCAATGTTCCGCTGCCCGCTCGACCACGTCTTCCATGACGGCGCCTTCACGCTCGTGCGGCTGCAGCGGCTCCGTTCGATCGGCTCCGATCATTTCCCGGTTCTCGCCGGAGCTGCAGCTGGAGCCGGCGGCCGATCAGGCGGCACCGGAGCCGGACCAAGGCGATCTCGAGGACGCGCGGGAGCGTATCGCCGAGGGGCGGGCGGCGGAGCAGCGCGCCAGTCGCTTGACGCTGAGAGACCAGGAAAGGCGGACAATGACGCGAAGCTCGAAGCTTTGCTGGGCCAGGAGACCGAGCTGCAAGCGGTCGCACCAGTTTCCAGTTTAGTGCGAGAAAACCTTTGGACCCGCCGGAGGCAGCGCAGGCGATGCCCGTGCGCTTGATCCCTCCGCGCTGCGGCGGGCCACGATCTATGCCGTCGCGCTGCCGATGGCCCTGCGTGGCGGCAGGCCATGCCGGGCATGTCAGCCTGACCCAGCTCAAGGTGATGTCGGCGATCGAGGCCTGCCGGACCGAGGCGCTCGGCGGGCATGTGACCGGCTGCGCCAGATGCGGTCACCAGCACATCGCCAGGTCTTCAGCGGCAGATGGCTGGCGTGCATCACGCTGCCCGCGGTGACGGAGGTCTGCCGCCGACAGGCCGCGGGCTCTCAGGTGAGCGCCTTCGTCTTCAGCGCCCGGCCCTTCACCTGCCGCACCGATCATGTCGATCCTGAGCCTCGTCACCGTCGTTTTCGCCCTCGGCCTCTTCCTCTGGCTTGCGGCGGCCTACCTCCCTGTGGACCGCGACGGCCGGAGGCTTGGCGATGGGAACGCTCGGCCTCCATCATCCGGTGAAGAAGAATCAAGGTGCCCGTCAACCAGAGGAACGAGCGCTGATGCGAGCATTCAAATTGGTCGCCCTTGGCCTGCTGATCGTCTTGTCGCACCAAGCGGTCGCGCAGAACGAGCTGCAAACATCCGGCGTTGTCGAGCGGGATGCCGTCGAGCCAAACGGGCTCTCAATGCTAAAGCCTGAAGAGCTTTCGCACGATCTGTCGGCCTACGTCGGAGTCGCGCGGCCAGTCGTTGTTTTCGCCGATGGCCGGGACGATCCGCGCCTCCAAGAGCAACTGGAGCAATTGCGCCGGCGCGCCGGCGAGCTGGAGGAGCGTGACATCGTTCTGCTGATCGACACTGAACCTGCAGCGGGCGGCGCTCTGCGGCAGCAATTGAGACCGCACGGCTTCACGGTTGTGCTGCTGGACAAGGACGGAGGTGTAGCGCTACGACGGTCCCAACCTACCCCAGCGCGAACGCTGGTCCGGCTTATTGACCGGATGCCCCTGCGCCGCGAGTAGGTCGACTCGTCCAAGTCTGGATCCCGATGATCAATTGGGCGTTTCCTGCTTGTGACCGTGCCCCGTCCGTTAGCAACAGCGAGTCCGAGAGAGAAATAACAGGCGACAAGCCCGCAAATCCAGAACGCGAAGGGCAGCAACTTGACTTCGCGCGCGTCCCACTGTCCGACAGAGTCGATGCACAACTTCATATTCCGCAGGATCATCAAGGCTCGACAGAATTACTGGTTCTGGCCGGGCACAATGACGTTCGGTGCCGTCCTGCTCGGGTTTGTCCTACCGTATCTCGACTTGCGGCTCGGTTCGGATTGGATCCGGGCCGTCGGCTTCCTCCGCGCCACACAAGTCGATGGCGCACGCGCGATCCTGACCACGCTCGCCGCCGCGACGCTTGGTGTCGCAGGAGTCGCGTTTTCAGTCACCCTTGTCGCAGTCTCGTTCGCGAGCTCCAACTACGGGCCGCGTCTCATTGGTAACTTGATGGACGACAGGACAAACCAGATCGTCCTCGGAATATTCGTCTCGACCTTCGTGTACTGCATCACCGTTCTCAGCACGGTCCATCAACGGCTGGAACAATCCGAGGCCGTGCTCGAAGCTTTCGTTCCCCAACTCTCGGTTCTCTTCGCGCTGGTGCTCACGCTTGCAGCCGTCGGCGCGCTGAGCTTTTACATTCACCGCATCCCGGAATCCATCAACATCATGAACCTGACGGCGAAGATCGGCAACAGGCTGCATCGCTCGGTCAACATGATGCTGGACGAGGAAGATCGGCGAGGGCGACAAGAACTGGATGCTGTCGGCGT
>SKOX01000379.1 GCA_007119835.1 Paracoccaceae bacterium | reverse complement strand
GCCGCTGGCGCTTGCGGCCGGCGCGCTCGCGGCCTTCGGGATCCTCGCGCTCTACCTGCCGCTCGACGCCCATGTGGCGGCCTTCCTGCCGACGGCGCAGCGGCTGCCGCTCCTCGCGCTCCTAGTGGCCTGCCTCGCGCCCTACTTCCTCGCCGACGAGGCGCTGAGCCGCCATCCCGCGGCGCCGCGCCTTGCCTATCCGCTCACCAAGCTCGCCTTCCTCTTCTCGCTCGGCCTCGCCATCGCGCTCGATCTCGAGCGGCTGTTCTTCCTCATCATCATCCTGCCGGTCATCCTGCTGTTCTTCGTGCTGTTCGGGCTGGTCAGCCGGTGGAGCCATGCCGCGACCGGGTCGGGCATGCCTGCGGCACTGGCGCTGAGCCTCTTGTTCGGCTGGGCGATTGCGGTGACATTCCCGGTGCTTGGCTGACGACGCGCACGGGGCGCATCATAAAACCTTCACTTGCCGAGCGGCGTCGGGCTATGGTCAACACGGCGCCGCCCCGGCGCCCAAGGACGACGCGCCGGACGCGAAACGCTCCGCGCAAAAGGGAAGGAATTACCGCAATGAAGAGACCCGCACTCCTGACGTCGACGGCCCTGGTCGCGGCGCTGGCCGCCGCGCCCGCCGCGGCGCAGGTCCAACTCGAGTGGTGGCACGGCCTCGGTGGCGAGCTTGGGGAAATGCTCGAGGCCGTCGCCGAGAGCTTCAACGAGACCCAGGACGAATATCGCGTCAACGCCACCTACCGCGGCACCTACGCCGAGACGATGACCGCGGCGATCGCCGGCTTCCGCGCCGGCCAGCAGCCCCACATCGTCCAGGTCTTCGAGGTCGGCACCGGCACGATGATGGCGGCCGAAGGCGCGATCTTCCCGGTCTACCAGCTCATGGAGCAGCACGGGCGGGAGTTCGACCCCGACGCCTATCTCGAGCAGGTCGTGAGCTACTACACCGACCCCGAGGGCAACATGCTCTCCTTCCCGTTCAACTCCTCGACGCCGATCGTCTACTACAACCTCGACGTCTTCGAGGCGGCCGGGCTCGACACCGAGAACCTGCCCGAGACCTGGGACGAGCTCGTCGAGGCCTCGCGCACGATCATCGAGGAGGGCGCGGCGCCCTGCGGCTTCACCACCGCGTGGCCGTCCTGGGTCCAGCTCGAGAACTTCTCCGCCTGGCACGACCTGCCGCTCGGCACGCGCGCGAACGGCTTTGAGGGCTGGGACACCGAGCTCGTCTTCAACAACGAGCACGTCGCCCGCCATTGGGACAACCTCTACGAGTGGAGCCAGGAGGGCGTGTTCCGCTGGGGCGGCCCCGGGCCCGGCGTCGACGCGGCGCCGGCCTTCTACGCGGGGGAATGCGCGGTCTTCATGAACTCCTCGGCCGGCCGCGCCGGCGTGCTCGCCAATTCCGACTTCGAGGTCGGCTTCGGCATGCTGCCCTACTACGACGACATCGAGGGCGCGCCGCAGAACTCGATCATCGGCGGCGCGACGCTCTGGGTCTTCCGGGGCTTCACCGACGAGGAATACGAGGGGATCGCCGCGTTCTTCGAGTACGTCTCCGACCCGGAGGTCCAGGCGCAGTGGCACCAGGACACCGGCTACCTGCCGATCACGCAGGCGGCCTGGGAACTGAGCGAGGAGCAGGGCTACTACGAGGAAAATCCCGGCGCCGACATCTCGATCCAGCAGATGACGCTGAACGAGCCGACGGAGAACTCCCGTGGTCTGCGCTTCGGCAACTTCGTGCAGATCCGCGACGTGGTTTCCGAGGAGATGGAGGCGGTGATGACCGGCGCCAAGTCCGGCCAGCAGGCCGCAGACGAGGCGGTGCGCCGCGGGAACGAGCTCCTGCGCGCCTTCGAGGCGACGGTCAACTGATCGCGTAACCCGCAACACCGGCCGTCCGCCCCTCGGGGCGGGCGGCTGCCGCTTTGCCGACGGAGCCGGCCCATGCAGACCAAGCGAT
The DNA here is from genome assembly GCA_007119835.1 of Paracoccaceae bacterium. Lineage (GTDB taxonomy): Bacteria > Pseudomonadota > Alphaproteobacteria > Rhodobacterales > Rhodobacteraceae > Amaricoccus. The sequence goes on along the minus strand of SKOX01000379.1, from coordinate 3,275 downwards.
CGACCTTTCCGGCCGGATGGCTCCCCTATGCCCTCGTCGCGCCGCAGCTCGTCATCACGCTGATCTTCTTCATCTGGCCCGCCGGCCAGGCGCTCGTGCAGTCGGTCCAGCGCCAGGACCCGTTCGGCTTTCGCACCACCTTCGTCGGTCTCGACAACTTCAGCCGGCTCTTCGCCGACCCGCTCTACATGAACGCGCTTTCGGTCACCTTCGTCTTCGCGGTCGGCACCACGCTCCTGTCGATGTCGGTGGCGTTGCTCTTCGCGGTGATGGTCAACAAGCTGATCCGCTCGCGCGACGGCTACACCACGCTCCTCGTCTGGCCATACGCGGTCGCGCCCGCGATCGCCGGCGTGCTGTGGTGGTTCATCTTCAACCCGACCATCGGCATCCTGCCCTACATCCTCGACATGCTGGGCTACGACTGGAACCACCGAACGTCGTCGACCGACGCGATGATCCTCGTCATCATCGCCGCGGCCTGGAAGCAGATCTCCTACAATTTCATCTTCTTCCTGGCCGGTCTTCAGTCGGTGCCGCACTCGCTGATCGAGGCCGCGGCGATCGACGGCGCCTCGCCGATGAAGCGGTTCTGGACCATCGTCTTCCCGCTGCTCTCGCCCATCACCTTCTTCCTGATGGTGATCAACATCGTCTACGCCATGTTCGACACCTTCGGCATCATCCATGCGACGACCCAGGGCGGCCCGGCCCAGGCCACCAACATCCTGGTCTTCAAGGTCTACATGGACGGCTTCATCGGCCAGAACATCGGCTATGCCGCGGCCCAGTCGGTCGTGCTGATGGCCATTGTCATCGTACTGACCGTGATCCAGTTCCGCTACATCGAGCGCAAGGTGCAGTACTGATGGTCGAGAACCGCCCGTTCCAGACGTTCCTCACGCACCTGATCCTGATCCTCGGGGTCGCGGTCGTCGTCTTTCCGGTCTACGTCGCCTTCATCGCCTCGACCCAGGCGCCGGGCACCTTCCTGCGCGGCGTCATCCCGATGACGCCGGGCGCGCACATGGTGGAGAACTACTCCGCCATGCTCGGCACCGGACTGCGGCGCGCCGGCGCGCCGCCGATCGCGGGGCAGATGTTCAACTCGCTGGTCATGGCGCTCGGGATCACGATCGGCAAGATCGCGATCTCGCTGCTGTCGGCCTTCGCGATCGTCTACTTCCGCTTCCCGTTCCGGATCTTCTTCTTCTGGGTGATCTTCATGACGCTGATGCTGCCCGTCGAGGTGCGCATCTTCCCGACCTACCAGGTCATCGTCGACCTCGGCATGCTGAACTCCTATGCCGGCCTCACCATCCCGCTGATCGCGTCGGCCACCGCGACCTTCCTCTTCCGCCAGTTCTTCATGACGATCCCGGAGGAGCTGATGGAGGCCGCCCGCGTCGACGGCGCCGGGCCGATGAAGTTCTTCAAGGACATCATGCTGCCGCTGTCGATCACCAACATCGCGGCGCTCTTCGTCATCATGTTCATCTACGGCTGGAACCAGTATCTCTGGCCGCTGCTGATCACCACCGATACCGACTACTTCACCGTCGTCATGGGCATCCAGCGCATGGCAAACGCCGCGGAGACCGACCCGCAGTGGCAGCTGGTGATGGCGGCGGTCGTGCTCGCCGCCCTGCCGCCGGTCCTCGTCATCCTCTTCATGCAGCGCCTGTTCGTGAAGGGCCTCACCGAGACGGAGAAGTAGTCATGGCCACCATCACAATGGACACGCTCGAGAAGACCTACCCCGGCGCCGCCGAGCCGGCGGTGAAGGGCATCTCGCTCGACATCGCCGACGGCGAGCTCATCGTCCTCGTCGGCCCCTCGGGTTGCGGCAAGTCCACGCTGCTCCGTATGGTCGCGGGCCTCGAGACGATCACGAGCGGCACGCTCAGGATCGGCGAGCGGGTCGTGAACCGCCTCGAGCCGGCGGACCGCGACATCGCCATGGTCTTCCAGAACTACGCGCTCTACCCGCACATGACGGTCTACAACAACCTCGCCTACGGCCTGAAGAACCGCCGCTTCCCCAAGGCCGAGATCGAGCGCCGCGTCCAGGAGGCCGCCCGCATCCTCGAGATCGACGCCTTCCTCGGCCGCAAGCCGCGCCAGCTCTCCGGCGGCCAGCGCCAGCGCGTCGCCATGGGCCGGGCCATCGTCCGCGAGCCCGCCGCCTTCCTGTTCGACGAGCCGCTGTCGAACCTCGACGCCAAGCTCCGCGTCCAGATGCGCGTCGAGATCCGCCGCCTGCAGCGCCGCCTGCGCACGACCTCGCTCTACGTCACCCACGACCAGCTCGAGGCCCTGACGCTCGCCGACCGCCTCGTCGTCCTCAACGCCGGCCAGGTCGAGCAGATCGGCACGCCCTCCGTGGTCTACGACCGCCCCGAGACGCTGTTCGTCGCGACCTTCATCGGCTCGCCGTCGATGAACCTCGTCCCCACCGACTTCGTCCGCTCCCACGCCAACGGCCACATGCCGCCGCTCTCCGACCGCGCCGACATCATCGGCATCCGCCCCGACTCGCTCCTGCTCGCCGAGCCCCCCGAGCCCGCGACGCCGCTCCCCGCCACCCTCGAGCTCTTCGAGCCCGCCGGCGACGTCTCCCACCTCTACCTCCGCCTCGAGACCCTCCCCGAGCCCCTTACCGCCCGCGTCCAGGGCCGCCCCTCCCTCGAGGAGGGCGCGCCGCTGACGCTATGGGTCCGGCACGGGGAGTTTCATCCGTTTGAGAAGGAAACGGGGAGGCGGGTCGAATAGCGCGACTAACGCATGTACTCGAAGATCGTTTCCACTAACTTTTGCAGTTGGCCTGAGAAATAGAGCCACCCGGCGAACCAAACCCTGTAGTCTGCCGCGGAGCGGCCCAACTGTTTGGCCGCTTCACTGGTCGCTAACTCGTACATCCTCCCGGCCCAGGCGGCGATCTTGTTTCCCTTGGTCTCGAGCCGCGAGACTGATTCGGGGAGTGAGGTTGCAGAAAGATTGCCAGATGGTGCGTCGTCACGCAGCGAGTGCAAGTCTGTAACCATAGAATCGATCTCAGAAGGATCGAGCGGGATCGAATTGATCGGATCGTTGTGCCCGACATTGCCGTGTTGGTCAGAAACCACCCTCCTTGCTAGCAAATTTGCTAGTTCCTCTAAGAGCCTGAACGCAAAGTAGTTGAGCGGTATCAGCCGGTTGTGATTCTCCTTCTTTGCCAAGAGCTGGAGGATCACATGCCCTGGACGGATACCGCTCGCGCCGAGCATAACCGGAAG
>SKOX01000197.1 GCA_007119835.1 Paracoccaceae bacterium | reverse complement strand
TGAAAGAGGAGACGTTACCAGCCCTCAGCACCAAGGATTATGCCGACCCCGACGCTACAGACTTTAGGTTATTCAGACGCTTGCAGACCTACCTCGGCATAATCCGGGCATCGGCATAATGTGCCTTATGCCGACGTCGGCATAAGTCGCACACGGTCCGCGGCTTCTTCGCCGGAGCGCTGAAGAAGAAGCTTGGGCTCGAGGTCACCTCGCAGAAGGCCGAGGACGGTGAGCGGGTCTACCGCATCGCCGGGGAGTGAAGATGTGCCGACGACGAGGCCTATGGCGCGATCTGGCGCTGCTCCAGGGTCTCGTCGTCGCCGTCCGACCTCATCACGTTGGCGATGAGGTGGTTCACCATCTCCCCGAAATAGCTCGTCAGCTCCCTGTGCAGCATTCGGAACTCGGCCAAGACGGTCTGCTCGAACGCGTCCGGGCGGACCCGCACCATCACCGTGGTCCGGCGCTGCCGCGGATACCTGTAGGGCTTGATGCCATGCTTGCGGCATAACGCGATGAACAGGCGCACCGCCCACACATCCGGCAGCGAGTACTGCAGCTCGATCTCCGGCTCTTCCGGCACAGGCCCCGCGAGATCGACCCGCGCCTGCAGCCGCTCCAGCGCCGCTCCGGCTGCCGCCCGCTCGCCGGCGGTCGCGCCACGGGCAAACAGCGCCTCGAGCTTCTCCAGCCGCTCTCGGATGTCCCCCTGGTCCCGCATGTCAACCATCCGCCTGCCCCCGACAGGCTCAGGCGTAGAGCATCGGCGTCACCTCCGGTCAACCACGCCGCCGCGGCCGCGGAGCCGCTCGAACAGCCGCCGCAGCGCGTAGCCCCTCGCAAGCGACACGCCGAGGAAGGCGAGCCCGATTGTCAGGTGCTCGCGGAGCCCGGCCTCGAACCCGAAGAGCGGGAACACGACCAGCTGCGTCGCGAGCGCGAGTGCATAGCCCACCACCACGTTCGTCGTGGCCTCGATCAGCGACATCCGCCGCGACTGCATGATGATCTTTCCGTCGTTGCACTCAGTCGCGCCTTCACCGCCGGCATCGCGATCGGTAGGCTTCAACCCAACCGGTGAGCCAAACGTCTTATCGCCGGCATCCGCCTGCAACGGATCTACAGCCGCCGATCTTCCACCGGCGCTACGAAAGGAAACGCCCATGCCGCATCCCGCCTTCACTGCCGGGGCCGTCGCTGTCGTCACCGGCGGCGCATCGGGAATCGGTCACGCTGCAGCGGCCGAATTCGCACGCCTCGGCCTCAAGGTCTGCATTGCAGACATCGGCGAAGAGCGCCTCTCCCGCGCTGCCGCCCAGCTTGCCGAAGTGGCGCCCGAGGGGCCGTCCGCCATCATGGCGATGGAGACGGATGTCAGCCGCGTGGAAGATCTTCAGCGGCTCGAGGCCGGCGTGCGTGAGCGGTTCGGGGGCGCCGATGTTCTCATGAACAACGCCGGCATCCAGCCCGGCAGCGCCCTCTTCGGGCCGCAGGAGAACTGGGAAAAGGTAATCGACGTCAACCTCTGGGGCGTGATCAACGGCAGTCGCGTCTTCGTGCCAAACATGATCTCGCGCGGTCGACCGGGGCTCGTGATCAACACCGGCTCGAAGCAGGGCATCACGACGCCACCTGGTGATCCGGCCTACAACGTCTCGAAGGCGGGCGTGAAGGCTTTCACTGAGGCCCTCGCGCACGAGCTCAGGAACACGCAGGGCTGCAGACTGACGGCTCACCTCCTGATCCCGGGCTTCGTTTTCACGGAGCTTACCGCTCAGGGGCGCTCCGAGAAGCCATCTGGTGCCTGGACCCCTGAGCAGACAGCCGAGTTCATGATGAGGCGCCTCGAGGCCGGCGACTTCTACATCCTCTGCCCTGACAACGATGTTCCGCGGGAGCTGGACGAGCGCCGCATCCTCTGGGCTGCCGGTGATATCGTCGAGAACCGGCCGGCGCTCTCTCGCTGGCATCCGGACTACGCAGAGGCGTTCGCCGACTTCGTTAGGAAAAGCTCCTGAAAGCCCGCGCGCTCACCCCAGACGCTGAGGCACGCTGCTACGCGGCCGCCTCTCCATTCGGCTCAAGGCGAGCTCCCGAGCCGGCGGTCTTCAGCTCGTCGAAGCTCTGGCCATTGCCATCCAGTACCGCCACCTTGCCGGTGAACCGCTGCCACCGCTCGACGGCCACATCGACGTAGGCCGGGTTCAGCTCGATCCCGAGGCAGACGCGGCCGGTGGTCTCGGCCGCGATCAGCGTCGTTCCCGACCCCATGAACGGCTCGTAAACCGCCTGGCCCGGGCTCGAGTTGTTGAGGATCGGCCGGCGCAAGCACTCGACCGGCTTCTGGGTCCCGTGGACTGTATCGGCGTCTTGGTCGCGGCTCGGAATCTGCCAGAGCGTCGTCTGCTTGCGGTCGCCGGCCCAGTGGCCCTTGCCCGTCTTCTTCACGGCGTACCACATCGGCTCGTGCTGCCAGTGGTAGTCGCCGCGGCTGAGCACCAGGCGCTCCTTGGCCCAGATGATCTGCGAGCGGATCGTGAAGCCCGCGGCCTCCAGGCTCTCGGCGACGGTCGCCGCGTGCAGCGCGCCGTGCCAGACGTAGGCGACATCGCCCGGGAACAGCGCCCAGGCCTCGCGCCAGTCGGCGCGGTCGTCGTTCAGCACCTTGCCGGTACGCCGGGTCGCTGCCGCGCCTGCCTTGTTCCGCCAGGAGGGATCGTACTCCACGCCGTAGGGCGGATCGCTGACCATCAGCAGCGGCGTCACGCCGTCGAGCACGCGCTCGACGTCCGTGGCCACAGTGCTGTCGCCGCAGAGCAGCCGATGCCTGCCCAGAACCCAAAGGTCGCCGGGGCGGCTGACCGGGTCCGCCGGCGTCTCGGGGATCTCGTCCTCGCCTTCGCGCGCACCGGGTTCGTCCAAGCCCTCCGCTGCGAGCAGTTGGTCGAGCTCGGCTTCCGAGAAACCGATCAGCGACAGATCGAATTCCTCGGCCAGCAGGTCCTGCAGCTCCGCCGAGAGCAGCGCCTCATCCCATGTCCCAAGTTCGGTCAGCTTATTGTCCGCGATCCGGTAGGCCCGGCGCTGCGCCTCGGTCAGATGCCCGAGCACGATGACCGGCGCCTCGGTTAGCCCCAGCTGCGTCGCCGCGAGCACCCGGCCATGCCCCGCGATCAGCCCCCCGTCCTCGGCGACGAGACACGGCACGGTCCACCCGAACTCGGCCATGCTGGCGGCGAGCTTCGCGACCTGGTCGGCGCCATGCACCTTCGCGTTGTTCGCATAGGGCTGGAGCCGCGCAAGCGGCCATTGCTCGATCCGCTCGGGAGCGTAGGCGAGGGTCATGCAGGTCGATCCTGGTCGAAATGGTGGTCCGGCCGCGGCCGGTTTTGGCTTCGCGCTTACGAGCCCCCGCGCTACCCTTCCACGTTCGGGAGAGGGAGGAGCAGATGCCGAAGGCATATCTCGTGGCCCATATCCGGGTGCACGACGACGAGGGATACGAAGAGTTCAAGAAGATGGCCGGACCGGCGATCGCGGACCATGGCGGCCGCGTCCTTGTGCGCAACCCGGAGGCCGATCACCGCGAGGGGGACCTGCGCGGCTCCGTCGTCGTGATCGAGTTCGACGACATGGAGGCGGCGCGCCGCTTCTACGAGTCGGACGTGTACACGGCTGCCAGGCGCGTGCGCGAACGTGCGGCCGAGACCGACCTGCTGTTGGTCGAGGGTGTCGCCTGAGCCGCCGGCACTGGCGCCGCGCGTCGCCGGAAGATGGACACCGGCTGGACTCCGGCCCTGGACTCCGCGTGCGGGATCCGGCTGGACTCCTGCTGGACCTTCGCTTCCGCGCGAAATCCAGCCGGCGGAGCCCTCAGCGCCCTTTGTTCATTGGCTTGTCAGCTGGCTACGCCTGGACTCCGGCTCCGGGTGGCTTCCCAGAAAATTGGCTCTGACGCTGGCGAGCTTGCGCGCCTCGCCCCCCCCGTATACGTGAGGCAACAGGAAGGACCCGTAAAATCAATAGCTTGGAAGGAGGCGGAGAAGGTTTGTAGCGGTCAAGCGGTCACCAGACTCATCGGAAAACCGTTCTCCGCGCCCTGCTTCTTGCTCCGACGTCCTGCTTCCGATCCGGACGCCGCTCCGGACTCCGGCTGGACCCCAAGCATCCACCGGGAAGGGCACGCCGAATGTATGATATTGATGCGCGAAGGGGAGAGCTGCCCCTCCAGCGAACTCTCCCCATCCTGCCCTTCGGATAACACGATCATGTTGCAGATGTCGAAGGGAAAAGTGTTGCAACACATTGGAGTCACAGCGCATTCAGACGCGCTGCGATCTTCGTCAGAGCCAGCTGCCATCGCCGCCAAGCCGTCGTGCGGTCGCAACCGAGTTCGCCGCTGATTTGCTTCCACGGGACGCGGGCGGCGCGCGACCAGACGAGCCTCCGCTCGGCCTCGTCGATCCAGAGCACCCAGTCGAAGGTCTGCTCGAGCCGGGTGATCGCGGCGGCCGAGGGCCAGACGCGCATCGGCTCGGGCTCCATTGCCGCGATCTCACGGCTCGTGCGCAGCACCTCTGGCCAGGCGTTGAAGTAGCCCTGCACCCTGACGGGCGGCAGTTTGCGCAGTGTCCGGAACGCCTCCTCTAAGTGGTCGGCCACGCCCTCAGCGGTCCACTCGTACTCAGCCATCGCGAGCCTCCTTCCCCTGCGGACGCGGCCCATACAGCTTGTCGCCGAGCTGGCGGACGAGCTCGCGCTCCGGCCAACTCAGGCGATCATCGTCGACCGAGACCGCCAGCACGCCCTGTTCGCGCCAGCCGTCCTGCTTCACCCGGTCGGGCGAGCGGCGCTCGCCGCCGTAGCCTTTCGGCGCGAACCGCATCCCCTTCACTCCAGCACCTCCGGGAGCAGCGCCGCATAGCCGATGACGTCGATGACACCGTCCCGGTACGCCGGGTCGTGTGTGAGCCGAGCGAGCTTCAGGTCGATCATGCAGAGCACCACCTGCGCCGGCGTGACGCGGCGGCCGAGCGTGAGCGACCACCGAGCGGCCATGGCGGTCTGCGGCGGCCCATAGGCGGTGCGGCGAGCGTCAACCACGCCAGCGGCGTGCTCGAGGATCTGGCGGGCGCTCATCGCACACCTCCGCCGGCTTCGAGCGCCCACATCAGGACGGCAATGGCGTCGGCCTCGTTGTCGTCGGCGGGCGAAAAGCCGCGGGCGCGCGCCGCCCCGATCATCGCCTCTTTTGGTGCGTTGCCCTTGCCGGTGGCGTGGAGCTTGATGGTGCCGACCGGCACGCCGGCGTATGGAACGCCCCGCAGTTCGCCCCACGACGTCAACGTCGCCATCAGTCCGCCGTAGACGTGCGCGGCATCGGTGCCGGCGTGCCGGCGCACCTCTTCATACCAAATCGCGGCGATCGGGCCGCTCAGCCGGTCGAGCTCCGTCAGCCAGTTGGTGAAGCGCAGGTAGCGCATGCCGCCGCCGTCGAAGCGGTTCGGCCGGAAGCCGACGGTGCCGCTGGTGACCAGCCCGTCGAAGGTCCGGATCGCCCAGCCGGTCGTGGTCCCGAGGTCGAGCGCGAGGATGGCACCGCTCCCATCGGCGGAGGGCACTGGCGTGACAGCCTCGGTCTGATCTTCCGTTCTCGGGCCGACCATCGCCGGCGGAGACAGCAGCTGGCAGCCAGGGTTGGCCCTGAGCGCGAGGCCGATGAACCCGCGCTGCAGGCGGGTCCTCGCGCTTCGGAAGCCCCGGCGTCCGATCGCGAGGGCGAAAGCCTTCACCGAGCCGACATACTCTCCGCGCGCCAGTGCCCATGACGTCCAGTCGGCGAACAGGCCGCCCGTGCCGCAGGTCGCATTCGGATCGAGAAAGCACCGCTCTGCGAGCCATTCGTCGATCGGCGCCATCGTCGGCATGGCGGGCATTGCGGGTGTTGCGGGTTCCTCCCTATGAGCACTACAGGCGCGCGTATGCGCGCGCGTGACGGTGATAAGGGGATGACCCGCAACACCCGCAACTGCCCTTGATTTCCCTGCCATTTCCTCAGTCCTCCGCAAACAGGTCAGAATTGCTGTCTTTGAGCCCGATGCCGCGGAATCCGCGGGCTTGGGCGGTGTTCCGCTTCTGGAATCCGCGATTGCCCAAGGTCTCGGAGAAGCGCTTCATCGAGCCGGCGTACTCGCCGTTCGCCTCCGCCCAGGACTTCCAGCTGGTATAGAGGGGGGTCGAGCCCTCGCTGTGCTGGGGACCCTTCACGCAGCGCTCGTCGATCCAGCGCCCGATGGCGTCCTCTGCCTCGAAGTAGTCCTCGGTGGCGGCCATCACCGCGGCGGGCGGGCGGAGCCCGGTGCGCTGCCATTCGAGGCAGCCCTGCAGCGCCCAGGCGAGGATGCCGTCGCGCTCGGCCAGTAGCCGGTCGGGCAGCCGCTTGTCGCGTTTCGGCGCCGGGATGGTGACGGTGAACGGCACCATGTGCAGCCGGCGCTTCATCGCCTCGTCGACGTTGCGGATCGAGGGCTTGTGGTTGCCGACGATCAGCAGCTTGAACTGCGGCGTGAACTCGAAGAAGTCCTGCCGCATGAAGCGGGCGGTGATCTTGTCCCCGCCAGTCAGCGCCTTCAGCTTGCTCTCCGCCCAGCGGCTGCCCTGCTCGGTCTCGATCGAGGTGACGATGCGCGCGCCGCGCAGCCCCGCCATGTCGGTCGGGTGCCGGTCGCCGTGTGTCGCCATGAACATGTCCATGGCGGCGACGGTGGCGTAGTCGCCCATGATGGCGGTGAGCGTGTTGGCGAAGACCGACTTGCCGTTGGCGCCGGTGCCGTACAGGAAGAAGAGCGCGTGCTCGGTGGTGACGCCGCTCAGGCAGTAGCCCGCCATCCGCTGCAGGTAGGCCTGTAGCTCGGCGTCCTGGCCAGTGACCGTGTCGAGGAACTCCATCCAGACCGGGCAGTCGCCGGCGGCCGAGGCGCCCGCGGTCTTCGTCATGTGCAGCAGCGGATCGTGCGCAGCCACGGCGCCGCTGCGGAGGTCGACCACACCCTTCGGCGTGTTCAGGAGCCAGGGGTCGCGGTCCCAGACGTCGGTGGTGCTGGCGTGGCGACGGTCGCTCCGGGCGAGCCGCTCCACCGCCGATACCGTCGCGGCCGACGACAGCTTTGCCTTCAGCTTGGCAGCGCCCGCGCGCGACGCCGCCTCTCGGCAGACGCGCCGCGCGAGGTCGAACGCCTGCAGCGTGTCCTCGCGTTGCCAGACAACGCCCGACCAGGTGAGCCACTGCCCCCACGCCGCGACGTAGCGCCAGGTGTCGACGTGCCGCTCGGCGAAGGTCGCGGCGAGCGCATCTTCGGTGAAGCGCACGGGAACCGGCCCGTCGCCGTCTCCGCCAGAGGGCCGATCGCCGTCACCATCATCGCCGTCGGGCAGGTCGCCGTTGCGATCGGCGTCCCGTTTCCAGAGGCGCTCGGCCTCCTGCGCCAGCCGCGCCTCGGGCCAGGGCGGGTCGATGCGCGCGGCGTTGTAGGCGACGATCTCGTCCCAGGCCTGCGCCGGGGTGACATGCCCCTCGCGGCAGCGCCGGATCCAGTAGCCGATCACCCGCGAAAGGGCGTCGAACCGCGTGGTGCCGTCGACGCCCCCTTCGCGGACCTTGCAGCCGAAGAGCTCGGTGACGCTGCCGCTCGTCGAGGTGGCGTCGTTGAAGTCGAAATCCGAGGCCGCCTCGCCCTCGAGCGGCGGCATGGCGATGATCGCCTCGATCAGCTCCCCGAGATCGTGGTCGCGCGGATCGTGATGCAGGATCTCGACGAGCCGCCGCATCCCGGATTTGGCGTGCACCGAACCTGCGACACGGATCGGCTGATGGGCCGAGCGGAACGCCGGGTCGCCGCCGACCTTGGTGGCGATCATGTGCCGAGCGCGGCAGACCCGAGCGATATCCTCGTCCTCGGCCGGCTCGGTCAGCCGCCAGTAGAGATGCAGCTTCCGCTGGCCGTCCGGCGTGACGCCGCCCGAGGCGACCTCCAGCGTTGGCACGCCCAGGTGGCGCAGGAGATGCTCCCGCTTCGCCGCGATGTCGCCGTGGTCGAGGTCGACCAGCACGACCTGCGTCTGCGCGATGTGCTCGGCGCGGGCCTCGCCGGGCGTCTCCACCGTGCCGGGCACCACGAACAGCGCCATGCCGGCATCGGCCGCCCAGCTGGCCTGCAAAGCGAGGCGCGAAGCGAGCTCGCCGTCGGACTTTATGAACGGGGTGTGCGGGGGCGCGTCGGCGGCACCCTTCTCAGCCAGGGCGCGCACCGGCACCCAGCGCTCACAGTAGCCGAAGACGACGTCGGCGTAGAGCGCAATCATGACGGGATCGGACTCGACCGCCGTCACCTCGGGGTGGGATCCGGTTTTGACGGTCATTCCCAGCACCTCTCCTTCCAGGCGCAGAAGCGGCACTCGAAGTGCTCGGGATCGGCCGTGTGGCGCGGCAACAGCTCGCCGGCGTCGCAGGCGCGCAGGATCTTCACCGCCTTGTCGCTGGTGACCTGGGCGAGCGAAGCGTCGAAGGGCACGAGCTCGTGCCAGAGCTCGCAGGTGTCCTTGTTGACCGCGGTGAAAAGCGCCGGGTGCTCGGTGAGCCCGAGGTAGGCCTGGTAGAGCGCGATCTGGGCGGCGTAGATCGGCTTGGCGACGCTCACCCCGCGCTTGACGATGTCGCGCCAGTTTTTGGCGTTCGCCGACTTGCACTCCCAGAGTGCCGGCACCGCCACGCCGTTCGGAGCCGCGACGACCACGCCGTCCGCGTGCCCTTGCACCCGGCCGCCGGCCGCGGAGAACCCGAACTGCTCGCCGTGCCGGTTCCGCACGCGCAGATCGAACCCGGCCTTGCGCAGCCATTCGATCGCCAGGTCCTCAAGCACGTGGCCTAGGGCAAAGATGCGCAACGACTTCCCGGTGAAGTCGGCGCCGTCGTCCTTTGGCACCTTGAGATACTCGTACTGCAGCTTGCGGCTGCAGCTCTCGCCGAGGCGGCTGCCGCCGAGATAGTCCCGCTGTGGCCGCATGGCGTTCTCGGCGACCAGTGCGCGGTCGATAAGCGCGTTCACCTCGTCGACGAAGGCGGGCGGCTTCTCGCGATGGTTGTAGTCGAAAGCCGCGTCCATCAGAATGGCACCTCTGCGTCCGGGCGGGGGGCGCTCGTTGCCATCGCTTCGAGGAAGCCGTCGATCGCGCTCTCCGCGAGTGCTCGGGCCTGCGGCTCGGTCAACTCGTTCAGGCGCGTGGTCCAGCCGATCTCCGCCATGAGCTCGGCCATCAGCCTGAGCCCGGCGGCGATCGCCGCGCGTTCGCGGTCATCGGGATCAATCACTTGCCGCCTTCTTGCGGCGGGTGGGCAGAGGGTCGCGTCATTGCAGAGAGCTCCAGTTGCTCTCCTCACATACCGGCCGGCGGCGCGAAGTGTCGGGCTGACCAAAACGTGAACACGGCCGCTTGATGCACGTTAAGGTTTACCGTAGGCGGATGCTCTCAACCGTCCTTGGAGACTCAGAAGTGGCCACCTTCAACCCCCGCATTTTCGCCAGGCCCGATCGCCTGAAGCACATCGCGCCGGCACGGCTGTTGGCGTTCCTCGATCCCTGGAAGGCGTACTTCACCGCGCGCGGCATCGACCTCCCCGCGGCGGACGTCGATGACATGCCGCTCGACGAAATCGCGCACGTGCTGATGAACCCGGACGCGACGGTGCCGGAAGACATGGTCAACGCGCTCTACTACGTCGACGAGACCGCCTCGCACGACACGATGGAGCAGCTCCTGGACCGCGCCGCGGCAGCGGGCATCGACATCGACGACGACACCGAGACCTCGGCGGCGGACGTGGCTGTGCAGATCTGGCTGGCGCAGCCGATGCTGCTGCAGCGCCAGCACGCGGAGGCGGTGGCCTTCGCCCGCTCGAACTTCATGTACTTCGCCGGCTGCGGCGGCGCGGGCGCCGAGCTCCCCGAGATGCTCGAGGCCCAGCGAGACCTGATGCAGAACCGCTTGGACAACTGGTTCGAGAAGAAGCGCCGCGGCCGTGGCTGCCGGATTTTTGCCTTCCCGCGCGGCAACAAGATCTGGTTCCTGATCCGCCACGGCCTGCCGATTCGGCGGGAGGGCAAGCATCTCGACGACGGCGAGGGCGGCATCGCCTTCTATCGTCCGCAGCAGCACGACGTGGTGATCTACGATGCCGAGACCGACGAGATGGGCGTCAACGCCGGCACCAAGGGCGAGCGCACGCTCTACCTGGAGGTCATCGGCGAAGTGCTGTTCGGCGACGAGAACTACTTCGATTCGTCCGAGCGCTTCACGCTCGAGCCACTCCGCGAGGTCGGCCCGGGCTCGCTGGCGTGCGACGACATCGAGGGGATCGCGCGGGTCCGCCTCGTCGAGTTCGGCAGATTCTGGGGCGGGAGCCAGCAGGACACTGAGATCCGGAAGGCCGAGGATCTCTACACGTCCTTCGGCGACAGCTGGCCGACACGGCTGACCGGCGGCAAGCTGACCTACGCCGTCTTCAAGGTCGCCTTCGAGGGCTCCAAGCGGGAGCGCACGGTCACGGTCCGGCCGGCGAACATCGCGCGCTACGAGCGGGACTCCGACACCGACGTGATCGACGTGTGGCTGAAGGCCCGCGGCTTCTGCCGCCCGCCGGCGGACGAGGACGATGCGGACGACGCGCTTCTGGAAGTCGCTTGACGGGCTGACGGACGCGGCAACCGACGCGCGGGAATGGCGCGCGCGTCTGGGGCCCGAATGGCCCGTCGCTGCGCCCCTGTTGCGGAGCACCGGCGGGCTCGCGACGTCGATCGCGTGCCCGAGCCCGGGCGGCACAGGCTGCCCGCGGCGCGTGGTCAGGCACGACGACGGCAGCATTCGCGCTGTCTGCGGCGAGAGCCCGAGGATCTGCGACGACCTCGACCTCGCGCGTGACGACATCGCCATTCTCGGACTCGACCGGCCCAAGCTGATCAGGGCCGTTGCCGTCGCGCTGTCGCTGTCGGAGCGCCCGGCGGCCACGAACGCTGGTGCAGTGATCGAGATCGGCACGCATGAGGTTCATGCCGGTCGCGGCTTCCCGGTGTTCCTCGTCGTGCCCGGTCCGTGGTTCGGGGACGGGATCGAGTCGTTAGCAGAGCTGGTCGCGGTCTCGAGACCCAAGGTGCTGCTGACCCCTACGCGCCGTTCGCTCGGCGCCGCAGCGACACGCTATCTCGACACAATCGGCGTCACGCGTTTCGCGCTGGCCGATGTTTTGGTCGCCGACGATTGCCACCGCCTCGGGGTCTCGCAGCCGGTCGAGGTCCTGTTCGCTGCGCTGAGGGCAGCGGTCGCCGAGGCCACTGACTCCGCCGATGCTGGCCTGGTCTGGCCTCTCCCGCCTGACGCTCGGTGGGAGGAGGTCACCATCGTCTTCGTAGCGGACGAGGTGATCAATGTCTCGTTCAGGGGGCAGACCCGGCGTTTCGAACCCGACCAGCTGGGCATGAAGGACGCCCGGAGCGGCAAGCCAAAGCGACAATGGACGTACATGAAGGCGCTGGCCAGGTCCGGCGGCTTGCTACCTGTCGATCCGCCACGTGTGGTCAAGGGCCACCAGAAGCAGAAACAGGAGCTGTCGGGCGCCCTCCGCGCATGCTTCGGGATCCAGGACGAACCCATCCCCGTCCATGGCAGAGACTACCGCGCCCGTTTCGTCATCCGCGCCGACGACCTCGATCAGGGCAAGCCTGGCCAGCGCCAACGAAAATTCGCCGACGACGCCTGAGCCCCGGAAGAAAAGTCCGACCCCGTCAAGCCGCTGAAATCCAGATGATTTCGGCGGCTTTTTCTTCGAAGCCGCCACTCCAGACCGCCGCTCCGACGAATTTTCGCCGGTGCCGGGTGTTCGGGCCGCCGTGCCCGCCCCTGGACCCAAGGCGACACCCCATGGAGCACAGCTACCACCTCACCGACGCAAACTCCCGCGTCTCCCGCAACATCCGTATCCGCGCCGAGCGGCTAGCCCGCTCCGGCTCCTTGCCCGGGAGGGACGCCGACGACATCGCCCAGGACCTGCGACTCGACCTCATCGAGCGCAGCTCGCGGTTCGACCCCGCCCGCGCGTCGTTCGAGACCTTCGCCGACCGGGTCACCGCGAACCGCATCGCGACGCTCGCGGCGCCGACCGCACGGCTCCGGGCCGAGCGCGGTATGCGGGATCTGCATGGGCCCAGCGGCGCGAGCGACGACGGCGAGGGACTGCCGCTGTCCGACACGCTGCCGGAGGCGGCCGCGCTGCATGCGGCCGAGGGGACCGACCCGGACGTCACCTTCGGCCTGCGCCGGGATGTGGGCCGGCTGCTCGCCGCGCTGCCGCCGACCTGCCGGCAGGTGGCGGTGGCGCTGTGCGAAATGTCCCCGACCGAGGCCGCCCGCGCGCTCGGCCTGAACCGCTGCACGATCTACGCGCGGCTGGCGTCCATCCGCGCTGCCGCCCTTGCACTCGGCCTCGATGAATATGTCCGCGGCCCCCGACACTTCACCGTGCCCGCCGGTAAGTGAGGGCAGGACAGCCGAATTCATGCCGGGCCCTCGGAGGAATGCAACACCCGCAAGGGAAACACTCCGACCGCGAGCTCCAGGGCGGCGTCAGGCCCGGCAGCAGTCTTCCCGACGACCCTGGAGGCACGAAACCAAGGAGCAGACCTTTGTTCACCTCGCCCCTCAACCAGCTGCGCCAGTCAAACTGGCTTGCGTCCATCCCCGACACCCTCACCGTGCCCGAGATCGGCGGGCGGCCCGGCCGTACCCTCTCGATCGAGCGCGTCACGGTCGATGAGCTCGCCCTCGCGCTTGTGGCCATCAACGAGCAGCACTCGGCGCTCTGCCGCCTCTGCAGTGCGCTGAAGGAGGTTCACGACCTCGCCCGGAAGCAGGGTGCGCTCGGTGATGAAAATGCCGTCACAGCTGCCGCACGCCAGCTCGGAGAGCGGCAATGAGCATGCCCTTCGGAACCGCTCCGCTGCAGATCATCACGGCCGATCAGCGGCTCGCCGAGACCCGCGGGATCAAGGGCGTGCTCACCGGCATCTCCGGCATCGGCAAGACCTCGCAGCTCTGGACCCTCGACGCCGAGCGCACGCTGTTCCTGAACCTCGAGGCGGGCGAGCTCGCGGTTCAGGGCTGGCCCGGCGACGAGGTCCGCATCCGCGACTGGGAGCGCGCCCGCGACCTCGCCTGCTGGATCGGCGGCCCGAACCCGGCGATGCGCGACGACCAGTCCTACAGCCAGAAGGACTATGACCGCGTCTGCGCGGCCTTCGGCGATCCGTCGATCCTCGACAAGTACGAAACCGTCTTCGTCGACAGCATCTCGGTCGCGTCCCGCATCTGCCTGCAGTGGTGCAAGGGCCAGCCGCAGGCGCAGTCGGATCGCAGCGGCAAGCCCGACCTGCGCGGCGCCTACGGGCTGCTGGGCCAGGAGATGATCGGCTGGCTGACCCATCTCCAGCACACGCCGCGAAAGAACATCTGGCTGGTCGGGCTGCTCGACAAGCGCCTCGATGACTTCGGCAAGCCGTACTTTGCCATGCAGGTCGAGGGCTCGAAGACCGGGCTCGAGCTGCCGGGGATCGTCGATGAGGTCATCACCCTCGCCGAAATCCGCCCGAAGGAGGGCGAGCCGTTCCGCGCCTTCGTCTGCACCACGATCAACGACTTCGGCTTCCCGGCGAAGGACCGCAGCGGCCGCCTCGCCATGCTGGAGCCGGCGCACCTCGGCCGACTCATGGTGAAGATCCGGGGGCCTCGCCCCGACCGGCCCGCCGCCCGCCTCGACTTCGATCTGCCGGCGGCTGCCGGCGTCGCCACCCCGACGACTGGAGCGTAACCCATGGCCAACGACATGGACTTCAACGGCGCCGACAGCCAGGACGCCGCTTTCGACCTGATCCCCGCCAACACCCTGGTGAAGATCGGCCTCACCATCCGTCCCGGCGGCGCCGGCCCGGAGGGCTGGCTCACCCAGAGCAAGACCAGCAGCGCACTCTACCTCAACACCGAGGCCATCGTCCTCGAGGGGCCCTACGCCCGGCGGCGCATCTACACCCGCATCGGCTTCAGGGGGAAAGATGCAGGCAGGTCCGGAGAGGACAGCTACGCCAATCGCGGCCGCGCCCTGATCCGTGGCATCCTGGAGTCGGCGCGCGGCATCAGGACCGCCGACCAGTCCGAGGCGGCCCGCGCCGCGCGCATGATCCGCAGCCTTGGCGAACTCAGCGGGCTCGACCTGGTCGCAAAGATCGGCATCGAGAAGGACAAGGATAAGCCCGAGGACACCGGCCGCAACGTGATCAAGGCCGCGATCGGCCCCGATCATTCCGAATACCTGCGGCTCATGGGCGCCATGCCGACGGCCTCGGTCCACACCCCGGCACCCGGCTACGCCGGCGGGCGTGTGGTGGACAATCCGCATGCCGGCTCTTCCACGCCCGCCGGCGGCGCCGCCCCGTTCTGGGCGCGCTGAGGAGGCCGGCGATGATCCCGCGCGACTACCAGAGGGCCGCCGTCGATGCCGCTCGCGAGAAGACCAACGTGCACGGCAACACCATGCTGGTGTTGCCGACCGGGGCAGGAAAGACGGTCATCGGCGGCCTCTACATCGGTGAGGAGGTGGAGGACAGCCGCGAGGCTCGCGCTCTGGTGCTGCAGCACACGGATGAGCTGATCGAACAGAACCGTAGTGCCGTCGCCAGGATCACCGGCCTCCATACCTCGGTGGTGAAGGCTGAGCAGGACGACTGGGAAGGGCGCGTGGTCTTCGGCAGCGTCCAGACGCTCGCCCGCGCCAACCGGCGCGCGCGCATGCCGAGCGTCTCGCACCTGGTGATCGACGAGTGCCACCGCGCCGCGGCTGCAAGCTACCAGTCGATCATTGAGCATGTCCGCGACCTCAACCCCAGGGTCAAGCTGCTCGGACTGTCCGCCACGCCCGGCCGCGGCGACGGGCGCAGCCTGCGCAAGACCTTCACCAACGTCGGCTACCAGCTGAAGATCGGCACGCTGATCGCGCGCGGCCTGCTGGTGCCGCCGCGCACCTTCACCATCGACCTTGGCGTCGAGGACGAGCTCGCCGGGCTGCACAGCAGCGCCGGCGAGTTCGACATGCGCGAGGCCGACAAGGTGCTGAACCGGGCTGTCCTCAACGAGGCGGTGGTCGAGCATTGGAAAGAGCGCACCGCCGACCGCCGCAGCATCTTTTTCTGCGCAACCGTCGACCACGCCGAGGCGGTGGCCGCGGCGTTCCGCGCCGAGGGCATCACCGCCGAGACCGTCACCGGCGAGATGCCCAGCCGGGCCCGGGCCGACCTCATCGCCCGGTTCGATCGCGGCGAGGTGCAGGTGCTCACCAACTGCATGGTGCTGACCGAGGGCTTCGACAGCCAGCCGGTCGGCTGCATCGGCATCCTGCGGCCGATGCTGCACAAGGGCACCTTCATCCAGGCGATCGGAAGGGGCCTGCGCCGGGTCGATCCCGAGCGCTTCCCCGGCATCGTCAAGATCGATTGCATCGTGCTCGACTTCGCCGGAGCAGCGTTGCGGCACGGCTCGCTCGAACAGGAGATCAGCCTCGACGACGAGGACCACGAGCCCGGCGCGGCGCCATGGAAGACCTGTCCGTCCTGCGAGGCGGAGCTGCCGCTCGGCGCCTCGGCCTGCGACTTCTGCGGCCACGTCTTCACCCGCGAGCGCGGCGAGAAGGGTGTACTGGCGGCGTTCGAGATGACGGAGATCGACCTGCTCGATCGGTCGCCGTTCGCCTGGTGCGACCTGCATGGCGACGGCCAGGCGCTGATGGCAAGCGGTTTCCAGGGCTGGGCCGGGGTGTTCTTCGATGGCACCCTCTGGCACGCCCTGGGGCAGCCGCGGCAGCGCGCAATGCGCACGCTCGGTGTGGGAACCCGGGTGCAGGCGCTGGCGGCCGCTGACGATTTCCTGCGGGAGACGGAGACCACGACGGCCTCGGCGAAGAGCCGTCGCTGGCTGAACGACCCGGCGACCCTGCGCCAGATCGAGCTGCTCCAGCGCGCCGGGCATTCGGCGACCGGGTTCGACTTCGGCCTCTCGAAGTATGCCGCGAACTGCCACCTCAACTTCCGCTGGAATCGCACGGCGATCGCCGCCGCGGTGCTTAAGGACGGGGCGCGCCGCGCAGCATGAAACGCCCCAACCCGCTCCCGCCCGAGCTCATGTCGCCCGCCGAGCGACGCGCCGAACTCTGCGCGATCCTCGCGCTCGGCCTCGTCCGCCTCCGCGGCAGCCCGTCAAGCCAACTATCAGAGTTAGCGGGAGAAGGTTCGCTACACTTCCCGCCCGACCGGAGCGGTCATGCGAACCGGAAACGAGGGAGACCCGCATGATTTACCCGATCCCCGCGCGCCTGACCGCGCTGAAGTCCATGCCGATGCCGAACCTGAAGGCGCAGTGGCGCGAGCTCTTCGAGACCGAGCCGCCGCCCTTCAACCGCCGGCACCTGGAGAACCGGATCGCCTACCGGATCCAGGAGCTGGCCTATGGCGGGCTGAAGCCGGAGACGCTTCGGCGGCTGGAAGCACTCGGCGAGCATTACGACAGCGGCAACATCACCGCGCGTCGCATCCGGCACGACGCCAGGCCGATCGCCGGCACCCGGCTGGTGCGCGAGTGGAAGGGCATCGAGCACACCGTTACGGTGCTTGCCGAGGGCTACGAGTGGGAGGGCCGGCCGTACCGGTCGCTCTCGGCAATCGCTCGCGCGATCACCGGCACCCGCTGGAACGGCCTCGTCTTCTTCGGCCTGAAGAACCGCCGCACATGACCAAGCCGATCACCCGAAAGCTCCGCTGCGCGGTCTACACCCGCAAATCCTCCGAGGAGGGGCTGGAGCAGGGGTTCAACTCGCTCCACGCCCAGCGCGAGGCCTGCGAGGCCTATGTCGCCAGCCAGCGCTCCGAGGGCTGGGTGCTTGTCCGCGACCAGTATGACGACGGCGGCATCTCGGGCGGGACGCTGGAGCGCCCAGCGCTGAAGCGGCTGCTCGCCGACATCGACGACGGGCTGATCGACGTGG
>SKOX01000126.1 GCA_007119835.1 Paracoccaceae bacterium | reverse complement strand
TCGAGGTCGCGAGCTGGATCCAGAACTGCGTCGACGGCGCGCCGAAATAGGCGTCGCGGCCGACGAAGTCGATCGTCAGCCCCATCGCCATCGGCATGAGGCCGGCGGCGGTGGTGATCGCGGTCAGCAGCACCGGCCGGAAGCGGGCGCGGCCGGCCTGCGCGGCTGCCTCGGCGGCGGCGAGCCCGCGGGCGCGCAGCTCGTTGTAGGCGTCGATCAGCACGATGTTGTTGTTCACCACGATGCCCGCCAGCGCGATTACGCCCATGCCGGACATTACCAGGCTGAACGGCTCCTGCCGGACGAGGAGCCCGAGCAGCACCCCCGCCGTCGAGAAGACGATGGCCGAGAGCACGAGCAGCGCCTGGAAGAGGCTGTTGAACTGCGCGACCAGGATCAGGAGCATCAGGGCGACGGCGGTGATGAAGGCCAGCACCAGGAACTCGCCCGCTTCCGCCTGGTCCTCGGCCTGGCCGCGGAAGGTCACCTCGACGTCCTCGCCGAGGTCGGCCTCCGCGATCGCCTCCTCGAGGGCCGCGATCCGCTCGCTGACCAGCCAGCCCTCGGCGGCGTCGGCTTCGATGACATGGACGCGCCGGCCGTCCACCCGGGTGATCAGGCCGGTGAGCGGCGCGGGCTGGAGCGTCGCGAAGTTGGCGATCGGCACGAGGCCTGCCGGGGTCGAGACCCGCAGGTTCGCGAGCTGCCCGAGGCTGCGGGCGTCGGCGGGAAAGCGCAGACGGATGTCGACCTCGTCGTCGGCGAAGTCGGGGCGGTAGCTGCCCAGAAGCACGCCGTCGGTCAGGAGCTGCACCGCGCTGCCGAGGGTCGCCACGTCGGCGCCGTAGCGGGCGGCCTCGCGGCGGTCGACGGCGATGCGCAGCTCGACGCCGGCGCGCGGCCGGTCGTCGGTGGCGTCGGTGAAGCCGCCGAGCTCGGCCATGAGCCCGCGGATGGCTTCCACCGCCGCGACGATCCGCGGGGGGCTGGCCGCGCTCACCTCGATCTCGATCGGCAGGCCCTGGCCCGGGCCGCGCTCCTGCTCCCTGACGGTGATGCCGAGGCCGGGAATGTCGATCTCGCGGCGCAGCCGGTCGATGATCGCCGAGGCGGGTTCGCGCGCGCGCCAGTCCTCGAGGTCGAGCTGGATGGTGCCGATGACGTCCTCCGCGAGGTTCGCCGCGGTGCGCGCCTCGATGGTGCCGATGGTCCGGGCATAGACGACGCGCACGCCGGGCGTGCCGATCAGGCGCGCCTCGAGCTGGCGGACGAGGGCGTCGGCCTCCCAGACCGAGTAGTTGCCCTGGGTCTCGACCTGGACCTGGACGAACTGGGGCTCGACGTCGGGGAAGAAGTCGATGCCCCGGCCCCAGGTCGCGTAGGCGGCCCAGATCGCGGCGACAAGCGCGAGGGTGCCGGCGAGCACGAGCCCGGGCCGCGCGACGAGGTGGTCGAGCCCGCGCCCGTAGGTGTCGGTGATCCGGGACCCTTTCGGGGCGCGCGCGCCACGGGCCTTGCCGCTGGCCTCGGCCCGGCGGCCGAGCAGGCTTCCGAGGACCGGGATGAAGACGAGCGCCATCATCAGCGAGGCGGTCAGCGTGAAGATGACCGTCGCCGGCAGGAAGCGCATGAACTGACCGGCCGTGCCAGGCCAGAACAGCAGCGGCACGAAGACCGCGAGCGTGGTGGCGACCGACGCGGTCACCGGCCAGGCCATGCGCTGGGCGGCGCGGCGGAAGGCCTCGCGTCGCGCCATGCCCTCGGCGCGGTTGCGCTGGGCGAGGTCGACGACGACGATGGCGCCGTCGACCAGCATGCCGATCACCAGGATCAGCGCGAACAGCACCACGATGTTGAGCGTGAAGCCGACGGCGAAGATCGCGAGGATGCCGGCAAGGAAGGCGCCGGGAATGGCGATGGCGACGAGCACCGCGGCGCGCACCCCGAGGGCGAGGACGACCACGACCATCACCATGAGGACCGCGGCGATCACGCTGTTCTCGAGATCGCCGAGCAGGTCCTCGATGTCCTCGGACTGGTCCTGGAGATAGGCGACGCCGATCGCCTCGGGCCAGTCGCGGCGCGCCGCCTCGATCTCGGCCTTGGCGGCGGCGACCGCTTCGATGATGTTGGCGCCGGCGGTCTTGCGGATCTCGAGCGCGATCGTCGGCTGGCCGTCGACGCGGGCGAAGCCCGCCGGGTCCTGGAAGGTCTGGCGGACCTCGGCGATGTCGGCGAGCGTGACGACGGTGCCCTCGCGGACGATGACGGCCATGCCGAGGACGTCGTCGATCCCCTCCACGGTGCCGGGGATCGAAACCGGGATGCGGCCCGCGCCGCCCGCCAGCGCGCCGGCCGCGATCAGGCGGTTGTTGCGCTCCACGGCCCGAGCGACTTCGTCGTAGGCGATGCCGTAGGATTCGACCGCCAGCGGGTCGACCAGGATCTCCATCAGATCCTCGCGATCGCCGGCGAGGTCGACCTCGAGGATGCCGGGCAGGCCCTCGATGCGATCGCGCAGGTCGCGGGCGATGGCGAGCAGCGCGCGTTCGGAGACGTTGCCCGACAGGGTCGCCGTCACCACCGGGAACAGCGAGATGTCGAACTCGGTGACGGTCGGCTCCTCGGCGCCGGCGGGCAGGTCCGCCTGGGCGAGCTCGACGCCGTCGCGCACGTCGATGAGCGCCTGGCGCTGGTCGCCGCCGGCGCGGAACTCGAGCTGGACGGTGGCGAAGCCCTCGCCGGCGCGGGCGGTCATGGTGCGGAGGCCGGCGATGCCCTGGAGCTGGCGCTCCAGCGGCCGCACCAGCAGCCGCGCGCTGTCCTCGGCCGAGATGCCGGGATAGACGACGTTGACGGTGAAGATCGGGATCTCGACCTCGGGTGCGGCCTCCTTCGGGATCACGACGTAGGCGTAGATGCCGCCGGTCACGAGGAAGATCAGAAGCATCACCGTGGCGGTCGACCGGGCGAAGGCGCCGGCAATGAGTGCGCGCATCGCTCTCAGCCCCCGGTGTCGTCGGCGGGCTCGACCTCGCGCGCCTCGACGCGCTGGCCGTCCGAGACAAAGCCCGGTCGCGCCGTGATGAGAAGGGCCTCCTCGGGCGGGCCGGTGACCCAGATCGCGTCGACCTCGGCGCGGACGAACTCGATCGGATGGAAGGTGACGATGCCGTCCTCGTCAACCGAGAACACCCCGATCTCACCGGCATCGTTCAGGGTGACGATGGCGGGCGAGATGCGGTGGGCGGCGACGATCTCCGTCGGGATCACCACCTCGGCGCTGACGCCGGAGGGCAGGGCGCCGTCGGGATTGGCGATCTCGACATGGGTGCGGAAGGTCCGCGTCCCGGCGTCGGCCACTGGCGCGATGAAGGAGATCGTCCCGATCCGCGGCTCGTCGCCGATCAGGAGCACCCGGGCCTCGCCGCCCATGCCGATGCGGGCGATCGCGTGCTGGGGCACCTGGACGACGGCGATCAGCGGGTCGTTGTCGACGATCTCGACGGCCGCGCCGCCTGTCGCGACGAAGTCGCCGAGCTCGGCGATGAGCGCGTTCACCACGCCGCCGATCGGCGCGCGGAGGACGGTCCGCTCGATGTCGAGCTCGATCGCCTCGACCTCGGCCTCTGCTGCCTCGAGCTCGGTCCGCGCGGTCTCGAGCCGCACCTCGGGTGCCGCTTCCTGGGCGACGAGCTGGCGTGCGCGCTCGACCTCCTGGAGCGCGAAGTCGCGCTGGGCCTCGGCGCGCCTGAGCCGGGCCGGCCGCTCCCCGAGCTCGATCCGCACGAGCGGGTCACCCCTTTCGACCCGGGTGCCCCGGGGCGCTTCGACCTCCGCCACCCGCCCCGCCGTCTCTGCCCGCACCTGCACGCGCTGGTTCGGCTCGATGTCGCCGAAGAGGGTCAGGAGCCGCTCGACCGGCGCGGCCTGGCTGCGCTCGACCGCGACCGTGACCGGCGGCCGCTCGGGCCGGGGCTCCGGCGCAGGCGGCTCGCGCGTCGCTATGCCGCTCCCGATCCAGAGCGTCACGGCCACGACGATGCCGAGGAAGACGAGAATGCGCGTGGGCGGGCGGCGGAGCCGCATCAATGACCTCCTGCTTCGGCCTGCCGCGGCGCCGGTCTCACTGCGGCATGCTGCCGCGCAAGTTTCACCGGGACGCGTCGCCGCGCCGTCCCTGCCGGAGGCCGAAGCGCCGGGCATAGAGCCGGTCGACGAGGCGGCGCGGCGCGATCCGCGCGAGGCGGTCCTCGAGGAACGGCCGCCGGGAGGGCGCGTAGCGCGGCCGCGGGCGGTCCTCGGTGAGCGCCTGCCAGACGGTCTCGGCGACGGCTTCGGGCGAGAGCCCCCGCCGCCCCTCGGAGGCGATCCGGGACATCGCGTCGGCGAAGAGGTCGCCGTAGGGTGTCGCGTCGAAGCGATGGGCGTCGCGGTCGGCGATCTTGTCCCAGACCGGCGTGGCGACGATGCCGGGGGCGACGATCACGACGCCGATCCCGTCGACGGAGAGCTCGCGCCGGAGGCTCTCGGCCATGCCCTCGAGCCCGTGCTTCGACGCGCAGTACGGGGCGGCGAAGGGATGGCCCGTGACGCCCCCCAGCGAGCTCATGACGAGGATCCGTCCGCCGGGGCGGCCGTTACGCGCTGTCATCAGCGGGCCGAAGGTTCGGGTCACCGCGGTCGCCCCGAGGAGGTTCACCTCGATCTGCTCGCGGATCTCCGAGAGCGGCTGGTGCAGGAACGGCGCGGGATTGCCCATGCCGGCGTTGTTGACGAGCCCCATGAGGGGACGCCCGCCGAGTTCTGCCCGCACCGCTTCGGCCGCGGCCTCGATCGCCGTTTCGTCGCGGACGTCGAAGAGCAGCGGCCGGAGCGCGGGTCCGAACGTCTCGGCGAGACGCGCCGCATCCGCTTCACGCCGGACGCTGGCGAAGACCCGCCAGCCGCCCTCGACGAGCCGGTGGATGATGGCGAGGCCGATGCCGCTGCTCGCGCCGGTGACGACCGCAGCCGGGCCATCGGCTGCCGGACGTTCGGGCAGGTCGACGGCGGTCATCGGCGGCTTTCTCCTCGCAAAACTCGGCGCTTGCCGCCTCAACAGGAGCAGGCGCGGATGGTTCCCGCCCGCGATCGCACGGCGCCGTTGGCGGTGCAAGGCCCGGCGCCGATCTATCCGCAGCGCCCGCCGCCGCACGGCCCGGAAGGGCCGCCTCCGCCGCGCAGCGGCGGGACGGCGGGCCTGGCCCGCCGGCG
>SKOX01000110.1 GCA_007119835.1 Paracoccaceae bacterium | reverse complement strand
CGTGTCGCCGGGCGGGCCGGCGGCGCGCGGGT
This sequence comes from Paracoccaceae bacterium, assembly GCA_007119835.1. GTDB lineage: Bacteria > Pseudomonadota > Alphaproteobacteria > Rhodobacterales > Rhodobacteraceae > Amaricoccus. The sequence goes on along the minus strand of SKOX01000110.1, from coordinate 5,255 downwards.
GGTTCTCGGCGCGACGAGCCTGCCGCTCCGCGCGCTCCGGCAGGCGCATGAGCGCGCGCTGCCGGCGCTCTGCGGCGGCTGAAGCCCGACATGCCGAAGGTCTTGCGACGCGAGTCCGAGCGGCCTAAGTCTGGGGCGAAGAAACCGAACCGGCGGGAGGACCCGAGCGATGGCGATGGAAGCCGCGGAGATCGAGCGCATGATCCGCGAGGCGTTCCCGACGGCACGGGTCGAGATCACCGACCTTGCCGGGGACGGCAACCATTACTCGGCGACGGTGGTCGCGGACGAGTTCCGCGGCCTCAACCGGGTCAAGCAGCACCAGCTCGTCTATGCTGCCCTGAAGGGCAAGATGGACGGGCCGAACGGCGAGTTGCACGCGCTCGCTCTCACAACGAAGGCGCCGGAGTAGTCCATGACCGACACCGCACACCAGGCCATCAAGTCCGAGATCGAGGGCAACGACGTCGTCCTCTTCATGAAGGGCACGACGCAGATGCCGCAATGCGGCTTCTCGAGCCGGGTTGCGAGCGTGCTTTCCTACATGAAGGTGCCGTTCAAGGACGTGAACGTCCTCGCCGACCAGGGCGTCCGCGAGGGGATCAAGAGCTTCTCCGACTGGCCGACCATCCCGCAGCTCTACGTCAAGGGCGAGTTCGTCGGCGGCTGCGACATCGTCACCGAGATGACGCTCTCGGGCGAGCTCGACGCGCTCTTCGAAAAGGAGGGCATCGAGTTCGACAAGGAAGCGGCCGACCGCATCCGGCAGGCGAACGCGGAGTAGCCGCCGGCGCGGCGGTTGCACGGGTACGGCGGCCCCGTGCGGTCGTGGACTGCGCCGTGCTAGACCGGTGCGCCGGCGGCGCGCCGTCGCGACACCTTTCGTGAGATGATCAGGCACCTGCTGCGTGTCCGCGTATGGACACGCATGCGTGCCCGATCGGCCGGCTGCCTCAGTCGCGCAGCAGGTCGTTGATCGAGGTCTTCGACCGGGTCCGCTCGTCCACCCGCTTGACGATGACGGCGCAGTAGAGCGAGGGCCCCGGCTCGCCCGAGGGCAGGGGGCGGCCCGGCATGGTGCCGGCGACCACGACCGAGTAGGGCGGCACCTCGCCGTAGGAGACCGTGCCGGTGGTGCGGTCGACGATCTTGGTCGACTGGCCGAGGAAGACGCCCATGCCGAGCACCGAGCCCTCGCGGACGATCACGCCCTCGACGACCTCGGACCGGGCGCCGATGAAGCAGTTGTCCTCGATGATCGTCGGGTTGGCCTGCATCGGCTCGAGAACGCCGCCGATCCCGACGCCGCCCGAGAGGTGGACGTCGCGGCCGATCTGGGCGCAGGAGCCGACGGTGGCCCAGGTGTCGACCATCGTGCCGCGGTCGACATAGGCGCCGACGTTGACGAAGCAGGGCATGAGCACGACGCCGGGTGCCACGTAGGCCGAGCGCCGGACGACCGAGGTCGGCACGGCGCGGAAGCCCGCCTCGCGCCAGTCGGGCTCGGTCCAGCCCCGGAACTTCGAGTCGACCTTGTCCCACCAGCCGCCGCCCTGCGGGCCGCCCGGCTGGTGCTCCATCGGGTTGAGCCGGAAGCCGAGCAGGACCGCCTTCTTGGCCCACTGGTTGACGTGCCATCTGCCATCCGTCCCCCGCTCGGCGACGCGCAGCGAGCCGCTGTCGAGCGCGGCCAGCGTCGCCTCGATGGCGTCGCGCGTCCCGCCCGTGGTCGCGGGCGAGACGGTGTCGCGTGCCTCCCAGGCGGCTTCGATGGCGGCTTCGAGATCGGAGTGTGTCATGGCGGCTCCCGGGTGGCGGCGGCGGTCGGCACGCTATAAGTCGGTAAGGTGGCCGTGGCAATCTGGCGGCTCGAAGGCATCAAGGGGACGGGCAGGCTATGGCGGAAGGAGGCGAGAGCGGGCGGCGGTTTCCCGACGCACGGCGCGACGTCGAGACGTGGGAGCACGTCCCGGACACCGCGCAGACGCGGTCACCGACCTACCGCCTCGCCTTCGACGACCCCGACTTCCTGATGCGCGACGAGCTGCGGCCGGTGCGGCTGCAGCTCGAGCTCCTGAAGACGGAGATGACGCTCAGCGAGCGCGGCATCGTCTCGACGATCGTGATGTTCGGCGGCGCCCGGATCCCGCCGCCGGAACTGGCCGACGACGCGCGCACGCCGATGCTGCGCGAGCTCTGCCGCTACTACGAGGAGGCGCGCGACTTCGCACGGCGCGCGACGGCGGTGGCGCTCGAGGGCGGCAACCGGGAGAACGTCATCTGCACCGGCGGCGGGCCCGGCGTCATGGAGGCCGGCAACCGCGGCGTCGAGGAGGCGGGCGGCGTCTCGATCAGCCTCAACATCGTGCTGCCGCACGAGCAGGTGCCGAACCTCTACGGGACGCCGGAGCTCAGCTTCAACTTCCACTACTTCGCGATCCGGAAGATGCATTTCCTGATGCGGGCGAAGGCGATCGCGGTCTTCCCCGGCGGGTTCGGCACGCTCGACGAGCTGTTCGAGGTGCTGACCCTCGTGCAGACGCGGCGGATGGCGCCGCTGCCGATCCTGCTGTTCGGCAGAGCGTTCTGGGAGCGGATCGTGAACTGGCAGGCGCTGTCGGAGGCGGGGACCATCGCCGAGGAGGACCTCGGCCTCTTCCGCTACGTCGAGACCGGCGCGGAGGCGTGGGAGGCGATCGAGGCCTGGTACGGCGAGCCGGAGGCGACGGTGCGCACCGGCTAGGCCGGCCACGCGACACGCGTTGATCCTGCCCGGGCGCGGGTGACGCGCCCGCGCGGGCTCAGGCGCCCTCGGCCGGGCGGAACTCGAGGGCGAGGCCGTTGATGCAGTGGCGCAGGCCCGTCGGCTCGGGGCCGTCCTCGAAGATGTGGCCCAGGTGGCCGCCGCAGCGGGCGCAGTGGACCTCGGTGCGCACCATGAAGAACGAGCGGTCATCCTTGGTGCCAACCGAGCCGGGGAGCGCGTCCCAGAAGGACGGCCAGCCGGTGCGGCTGTCGTACTTGGTGTGGGACTCGTAGAGCGGATTGCCGCAGCCGGCGCAGTGGAAGACGCCGGTGCGGTGTTCCTCGAGCAGCGGGCTTGTCCAGGCGCGCTCGGTGCCCTCCTGGCGCAGGATGCGGTACTGCTCCTCGGTCAGGATCTCGCGCCACTCGGCCGAGGTCCTGACGATCTCGAAGTCGCCCTCGGTGGGGGCGCCGCCAAGCGCGCTCCTGCCGTAGAGGCCGAGGGACGCGAGCCCGGCGATCCCGGTCGCGCCGATCATCATGGTTCTGCGTGAGAGCATCTCGTCGTCCTCCTCGTCGCACTGAGAGCCTAGCGCAACCGGGCGGGCGATCCATGCCCTTCCGTTCACGATCCGATCAAGCCTCTCCCGGCTCCGCGTCGCCGGTGGCCGGCGTGGCCTCGGCATCGGGGTCGAATTCCCTGAGGATGCGGGCGAGTTCGGCCTCCTGGACCTTGCGCGCGGCCTTGCCGGGGCTGAACCACTTGCGCTTGCGCTGCCCGGCCTCGGGAAAGCGGCGCAGGCGCTCGCGGACGGCGAGCGGGAACACCCGGACCACACACGGGATCGACCGGCCGCGGGCGAGCACCTTCGGATAGCCGTAGAGGCCGAGGCTGCGCGCAGAGATCTCGCCGGTCACGCCGGCCTCCTCGAAGGCCTCGCGGGCGGCGGCCTCGGCCTCGGTGCGGTTGCGCATCGGCCAGCCCTTGGGGATCACCCAGCGGCCGGTATCGCGGCTGGTGATGAGCAGGATGCGCACGGCGCCCTTCTGTGTCCGCCGCCAGCACAGCGCGCCGACCTGCAGGCTCGGCCGCTGGCCGGACGGGCCGTGCGTCGCGCCTCGGCTGCGGCGGGTCTGCGTGTCGGGCGTCTTGGCCATGCCGAGGGCGGCGTCCTCCGCGCTTGATCTTTGGGTGTTTCGAGAGGCGAGGGCGATGCCTAGCCCTTTTCGGGGGGGAGGCCAACCGCGTGCCCGGCATCCGCGAAGAACAGCCAGCGGAGCGCCACCATGCCGCTGAGGTGCAGGGCGACGATCAGGGCGGCGAGGCCATGCTTGAACGGCAGGGCAACGAGAAGGGCGAGGGGGAGGAGGGCGGCGCAGGTGAGGCCGAGCAGCGCCAGGACATGGCCATGGCCCGGGCGACGCCCGGTGCCTGCGCCCTCGCGGCCGGTGGCGAGCCAGTAGGCCGTCTGGAGGAGCGCGAGGGCGGCGAGCGACCAGATCGCGGCAAGTGTGGAGCCGGCGAGCAGGGCGCCGCCGGCCAGCGCGGCTGCGACGAAGAGGGCGGGCGTCAGCGGCGTGTTCCAGCGCGGCGCGGCGGGCTGGCTCGCGTAGATCATGCCGGTGCTTGCGACGGTTGCGACGGCGAGCGCCGCGACGAGCCAGCCGAGCGCGGCGGTCCGGGCGTCGAGGACGAGCCAGGCGGCGACGTAGAGCGCGAAGGTCGCCAGGGTCGCGACGGCCAGCCAGGTCTCGCGCGCGTGCCACGCCGTCTGCCGCTCGGCGAAGGCGGCGAGGGAGCGGTGCCTCGCGGCCGGGCGGCGCGCGGCGAGGAGGCCGCCGCCGGCGAGCGCGTAGGCGAGGGCGGCGAAGACGGCGGCGACCCATCCCGGATGCCCGGTCTGCAGCATGCCGAGCCAGGCCATCAGGCCGAAGCCCATGCCGGTGAGGGTGGTCGAGGTGACGAGCGAAGGGGCGGGGTGCATGGCGTCTTCCGGGCCTCGGGCAGTCTTCGCTCCGCCGGGAGCGGTTTAGCGCGGCGGCGTTGAGACCGTCGAGCACGCCCCTCCCCGGCTGTCCACACCGGGAGACGCCGCAAGGCCATGTTCTTGAATCACAAAGGTGTTAGCGTCGGCGATGGCTGCTTTCGTCTGGCGCGCTCGCCGGACAGGGCCCCGGGCTCAGCGCCCCCAGGTCATGCGGCGCAGCACGTCGTCGCGGTCGACGAGGTGATGCTTGATCGCCGCGCCGGCGTGCAGCGCGAGGATCAGGGTCATCAGGACGGCGCCAGCGCCGTGAACCGTCCGAGCGACGTTCGCGACGGCCGCGTTGCCGGGCTGCCAGGGATCCGGCATCGCGAAGAGGCCGAAGACGGTATTCTCGATGCCGAGCAGGTCCTGCAGCGGCGACGCCGAGACGTAGACCCAACCCGAGAGCGGGACCACGAGGATCAGGACGTAGAGGAGGCCATGGGTGGCGGCGGCAGCGCGGGCCTGCCAGCGGGGGAGGTG
>SKOX01000485.1 GCA_007119835.1 Paracoccaceae bacterium | reverse complement strand
CTGGCGGAGCGGCGGCCGGGCACGGCGGCCAGACGCGAGACGAGCACGTAGAGGCCGGGGACCACGAGGAGCGTGATGGCCGTTGCCCCGACGACGCCGGCAAGAACCACGGCGCCGATGGTCGCGCGCGCCTCGGCGCCCGCACCCGTCGCGAGCGCCAGCGGCACGGCACCGAAGGCGGTCGCGATCGACGTCATCAGGATCGGGCGGAACCGGGTGACGGCGGCAGCCCGCGCGGCCTCGAGCGCGTCGCAGCCGTCGCCGCGACGATTGTTGGCGAAGTCGACGACGAGGATCGCGTTCTTGGCCAGCAGGCCGACGAGCAGGAGCAGGCTGATCTGCGCGTAGATGCTGAAACTCGCGCCCGTCACCCAGAGCGCGCCGAGCCCGCCCGCCACCGCGAGCGGCACGGCGACCAGGATCACGATCGGATAGGCGAAGCTCTCGAAGAGCGCTGCCAGCGTGAGGAAAACCACCACGAGCGCCAGGGCGAAGATCGGCAGGACGCCGGCCTGCGCCTGGTCGAACTCGCGGCTGAGGCCGAGCGTCGTGGTGCCGCCCTCGTCGGGCACGATCTCGGCCGCCTCGGCCCGCAAACGCTCCAGAACATCGCCGAGCGGCAGCGCGCCGGGGGAGCCGGTCAGGACCATCGCCGGCTGGCGGTCGACGCGGGTGTAGCTTTGCGGCGCGCCCACCTCGATCGGCCGGGCCAGCAGGGCGAGCGGCACCAACGCGCCGTCGGGTGCGCGCAACTCGATGCGGCCGAGGTCGCCCGGTCGGGCGCGGTCGCCGCGTCCGGCGCGCACGATGACGTCGTAGGTCTCGCCGTCGTAGACGAACTCGGTCACGTCGTCGCCGCCGATCGCGACCCGCAGCGCCTCGCCGATGGCCGCCACGTCGACGCCGATGTCGGCGGCAAGGGCACGGTTCACGTCGACCTCGACCTGCGGCGTCCTGCGCTCGAAGTCGAGCCGGACGGTCGCGGCCGCCTCGCCGGCCGCGGCGAGCACGTCGCGCGCCCACGCCTCGGCCTGGTCGTAGTCCGGCCCGAGCACGACGAACTGCACCGGTGCGCCGAGCCCCGCGACGATGCCGGAGGGGTTGGTCGCGATGACGTCGGCCATCGGCAGCCCGCGCAGCGGCCCGCTCACCTCCTCGACGAGCGCCATCTGGCTGACGTCGCGCTCGCCCCAGGGTTTCAGGCGCACGATCATGATGCCGCCGCCGACGTCCTCGGGGCCGCCTCCGCCGGCACCGACGATGGTGGTGGTGCCCTCCACCGGTCCGCCTTCGGCTGCGTGCTCCTCGACGATGGCGCGCACTTGGTCGAAGGCGGCGATGGTCTGCTCGATGGTCGAGCCGGGCGGCCCGTCGAGGCGGATCACGAAGGCGCCGCGGTCCTCGTCGGGCTCAAGCTCGCCGGGCAGGAGCGTGAAGAGGGCAAGACCCGCCGCACCGAGGGCGACGCAGACCCCGACGGAGAGCCAGGCACGGGCGAGCAGGCGGTCGATCAGCCGGGCATAGCCGTCGCGAAGCCGGTCGAAGCCGCGTTCGACACGGGCGAGCGGACCGGTCCGCTCCTTGTCGGGCGGCCGCGCGAGGTAGGACGTGAGCGCCGCGCCGACGCTCAGCGCCATGAACGACGAGATGACGATGGCGGCCATCAGCGCGATCGCGAACTCGGTGAAGAGCCGCCCGCTGATGCCGGTGAGCGCCGCGACGGGCGCGAGGACGGCGACCAGGACGGCGGTGGTTGCGACGACGGGCAGGAACACCTCCTCGGCACCACGCGCTGCCGCGGCCAGCCGCGGCTCGCCCTCTTCCATGCGCCGGGTGACGTTCTCGAGCACCACGATGGCGTCGTCGACGACGAGCCCGACAGCGAGCACCACCGCAAGCAGCGTGAGGACGTTGACCGAGAAGCCCAGGAGGTAGAGCACGCCGAAGCTGCCGACCAGCGCCACGGGTATGGTGACCGCCGGCATGATCGCGCCCCGCGGCGAGCCGAGGAAGACAAAGATCACCGCCATCACCAGGGCGGCGGTTATGGCGAGGGTGCGCACGATCTGGCCTATCGACTCCTCCACGAACTCCGCCTCGTTGTAGGAGACGGCGATGTCGACGTCGGCGGGCAGGCCTGCGCGAAGGGTCTCCACCTCGTCGAGCACGGCTGCGCTCACGGCCAGCGTGTTGGCGCCGATGGCGCGGATGATGCCGAGGCCGACCGACGGCTCGCCGTCTGAGAAGACCGCGGTGCGCCGGTCCTCGGGCCCGACGCTGATCTCGGCGACATCGGCCAGGGTCACGCGCCTGCCGCCGGGCTCGCTGCGCAGGACGATGGCGTCGAACTCCTCGGGCTCGGACAGCCGCGTGTCCGTGCGCACCGAGAACTCGCGCGCCGCGCCGACGATCCGGCCTCCCGGGACCTCGATGTTCTGCGCCCTGAGCGCGGCGGTGACGTCCTCCACCGTGATGTCGAGCGCCGCCATCCGCGCGAGGTCGAGCTCCACCCGCATGGCGTAGCGCAGTTCGCCGCCGATCTGCACCCGCGCGACGCCCGGCAGCACCGACAGCGGATCGACGAGCCGGCGGTCGGCGAGGTCGGTCAGCGCCAGCGGATCGCGCAGATCGCTGGTCAGGGTCAGCCACATCATCGCCGAGGCGTCTGCCGCGGCCTTGGCGACCACCGGCTCCTCCGCGTCGTCTGGAAGGTCGTTGATTACGGCCGAGACCGCGTCACGCACTTCGGCCGCCGCCGCGTCGAGGTCGCGGCCGATGTCGAAGGTCACGTCGATGCTCGAGTTGCCCTGCTGCGAGGTCGACTCGATCAGGTCGATGCCCTCGACCTCGGAAAGCGCGTCCTCGAGGACGCGGGTGACGTCGCGCTCGACCACCTCGGCCGCGGCCGCGGGTACGGGGGTCGTCACCGACACCACCGGCCGCTCGACATCCGGAAACTCGCGCACCGGCAGTCCCGCGAGGGCCGCGATGCCGAGCACGAAGATCAGGAGCGCCATCGTCGCCGCGAACACCGGGCGCCGGACCGAGACGGTGGGAAGGCTCATCGCGCAGCCTCCGGCGCCGCGGCTCCGGCGACGGTCGCCTCCGCGATCGGGTCTCCGTCCTCAACGTCCTGTTGGCCCTCGACGAGGACCATGTCCTCGGGCTCGACGCCTTCGCGCACCTCGACCACCCCCTCGCGCCGCTCGCCGAGGCGGACCTCCCGGCGCTCCGCGGTGCCGTCGGGCCCGGCGACATAGACGAAGGCAAGCCGCCCGTCGAGCACGACCGCCTCCGCCGGCACGAAGTGGGCGTCCTCCCGCAGCTGCCAGACGACGTCGGCGGTGGCGAAGGTGCCGGGACGCAGGCCCGCCGGGCCCTCGATGGCCGCCTCGACCGTCACCGTCCGCGTCGCCTCGTCCACGAGCGGCGAGATCGTCTCGATCACAGCCTGGCGGTTAGCGTCGCGCGGCCCGTCGAGAGAGATCTCCAGGCTCTGCCCGGGTGCCAGCGCGTCGGCAATCGCGGGCGGAACCGCGAAGCGCAGGAGGACGTCCTCGGTCGTCGCCAGCGTCGCCACCGCGTCGCCCATCCCGACGAAGGCGCCGGGGTCGACCAGCAGCAGCCCGACCCGACCGGCGAACGGCGCCCGCACCGCACGGTCGGCGAGCGCCTGCTCGGCCATGGCGGCCTCGGCGCGTGCCGCGGCGAACACGGAGCGATCCTGCTGGACTTCGGCCTCGGTCGAGAATCCGTCATCGAGCAGCTGCAGCGAGCGGCCCAGCGCCTCCTCGGCCTCGGCGACGGCGGCCTCTGCGGCCTCGAGGGCGCGCTCCTCTTCGGCGCGGCGGAGCATGACGATGACATCGCCTGCCTCGACCGAGGCGCCGTCCGCGACCCGGACCGCCTCGACAATGCCCTCGGCGGGCGGCGTCACCTCGACCCGGTTGCGCGCCCGGACCTCGCCCACGGCGCTGTAGATCTCGCGCGCGGTGTCGACGTCGACCGGCGCCAGGGTCACCGGCGTGGGCGGCCGCTCGGGCTCCTCGTCCGCCGCCGCCGCGCCGACCAAGTCCGCGATTGCAGCCAAACCGGCCTGGACGCGTGCGGTCACCGCCTCACCCGCCAGCGCGACCGTCAGCCCGCCGAGCAGGAATGCCCCAGCGAGTAGCGTCCACGATCGGGCTCCGTGGGTTCGCGTCCTTGCCATCCGTACGATCGTCCTCCGCGCTGCTGCTGCCGCGACGTGGTGCGAACGTTCGACTCGTGAACGGGTTGCGCGACATAATGTAGCGTCGCCTCCGAAGGCGCGGGCGGGTTGTCACCGCCGAGAGCTGCAGTCGCAGGGCGACGATCACGCTTGGGGAGCGGCTGCGGGTGGAGCCGCGCCGGGAGGCCGCGGCGACCGGCGCGCCGCGCAAAGGCGCCCGCACAGATCCGCCTGACGCGCTCGGCGGCATCAGCGGTCGCCGCTGCGCTCCTCGAGGCTGTCGAGCAGCATGTGCGGCACGGTGAGCGCGCTCAGGCCCCAGAACAGGGTCTTAAGCCCGGCCGTCAGCGGCGTGTCGCCGGCCGACAGGACCCAGAACCCCAGCGCCGCGCCGGCCAGCGTCACCGCGGTCAGCGGCAGGCCGAGGCGCGTGAGCCGCGCGATCGTGCGCAGGAACGAGCCGCCGGGCGGCCCGGGGTCGATCTTGAGCATGTGGCGTGGCGCGTGGACGAGGGCGAAATAGGCCGCGAACGCGAGAAGCGGCGGCCAGAGGGCGAAGACGGCGACGAGGGCGGCGAACTCGGCCAGATGCGGCCCGCCGAGGCTCGCGCCGCGCTGGACGCGACCCGCGACGGCGGCGAGGACCGCGACGCCCCACACGACGAGGAGCGGCGTCGTTGCGGCCTCGGTCGTCGCGACGAGGCCCGGCGTGTCGGCGAGCCACGCGAAGATGGTGCCGGTCTCCTGCGGATGGAGGGCGACCGGCAGAACGATCGGCAGCGCGCCGCGCGCCACGACCTCTGCCCCCGGCAGCGCGCCGCGCGCCGCCCCTGCCGCCTCGGCATCGCCGCTTCCGAAATGCCAGACGGCGAGCGCGAGAAAGGCCGCCAGCATGGCGACCGGCACCACGATCCAGGCCGCCACGACCAGGGCTGCGAGGGCGAGGTAGAAGGCAACAAAGCCCGCCCAGCCCCGGCCGGTCCGCCGGGCGAAGACGGCCGCGCCGCCCAGTCCGTCGATCGCGCCATGCGGCAGGCCGAGCAGCGCCACGGCCATGGCGACGATGACCAGCTGGACGG
>SKOX01000090.1 GCA_007119835.1 Paracoccaceae bacterium | reverse complement strand
CTGGCGGCGGGTGCGCTCGAGATCGGCTTTGTCGGCGCGCCGCCCGCGGGCTTCGATCCCCGCGCGCTGCTGCCGGGCGCGGCGGTCGACGCGAACGTCGTCCCGGCCGAGGGGCGGCGCAAGCGCATCCTCATCGCCGACATGGACTCGACCATCATCGGCGTCGAGTGCATCGACGAGCTCGCCGACTTCGCGGGCGTGCGCGAGGCGGTCGCCGCGGTGACCGAGGCGGCGATGCGGGGCGAACTCGACTTCGAGGCGGCGCTCGAGGCGCGGGTCCAGCTGCTCGCAGGGCTGTCCGAGGCAGTGCTGGCGCGCGCCTACGAGGAGCGCGTGCGGCTCAATCCCGGCGCGCGGACGCTGGTGCGGACGATGGCCGCTTGCGGGGCTGTGACCGCGCTCGTCTCGGGCGGGTTCACCTACTTCACCGAGCGCGTGGCGGCGGCGGCGGGCTTCGCCGAGAACCGGGCGAACCGCCTCGAGGCCGCGGGTGGCGTGCTGACCGGCAAGGTCGTCCGTCCGATCCTCGGCCGGGCGGCGAAGCGTGAGGCGCTCGACGGGCTCTGCGCCCGGCTCGGCGTCGGGCCGGAGGCGGCGGTGGCGGTCGGCGACGGCGCCAACGACCTCGACATGGTGCGGGCGGCCGGCCTCGGCGTCGCCTATCGCGCCAAGCCGGCGCTGGTCGAGGCCGCGGCGGCGCGGCTCGACCACTCCGACCTCACCGCCGTGCTGGCGCTTCAGGGCATCCCCGAGACGGAGTGGCTGCCCGACTGAGCCGGGCTCGCCGGCGATCCCCAAAAACCGCAGACAGAGCAGGGCCCTGCGTCGCTCCGCGACCCTTAACCGGGGTCACGCCGGCGTGACCCCGCGGATGCGTTCCGAGCGCCGGCGCAGCAGTTCGAGCACCGTCAGCAGCAGGATGGACAGCACCACCAGGATCGTTGCTACGGCAAGGATGGTCGGCGAGATCTGCTCGCGCAGGCCGGTGAACATCCGCCACGGCAGCGTCTGCTGCTGCGCCGAACCGACGAACATCACGATCACCACCTCGTCGAACGAGGTGATGAAGGCGAACAGGCCGCCCGAGATCACGCCCGGCAGGATCAGCGGCATCTGCACCTTGAAGAAGGTCCGCACCGGCCCCGCGCCGAGGCTCGCCGACGCCCGGGTCAGGGAGTTGTCGAAGCCCACCAGCGTCGCCGTCACGGTGATGATCACGAACGGCACCCCGAGCACGGCGTGGGCGAGCACGATGCCCCAGTAGGTGCCCTGCAGGCCGATCTTCGAATAAAAGAAGAACATGCCGGTCGCCGAGATGATCAGAGGCACGATCATCGGCGAGATCATCACCGCCATGATCGCGCGCTTGAACGGCACGTGCCGCTGGGACAGGCCGATGGCGGCCAGCGTGCCGAAGGTGACCGCCAGCAGCGTCGCCACCGGCGCGATCTGGATCGAGTTTCGCAGCGCGCGCTGCCACTCCGGAGACTCGAGGAAGTCGCGGTAGTGGCGCAGGCTGTAGCCCGCCGGGTCGAGGCGCAGCATCTCCGGCGTGAAGGTGAAGAACATCGTCGCGTTGAAGCTCAGCGGGATGATCACGACGATCGGCGCGACCAGAAAGAAGAAGATCGCGCCGCAGATCACCCGGAAGCCGTAGTGCCAAGCCTTCTGCCCCGTCGAGGTGTAGGAGGGAAAATCGGCCATGTCCTCAGCCCAGCTTGACGTTGTCGATGCCGACCATGCGGTCGTAGACCCAGAAGATCACCAGGACCGCGACCAGCAGGATCGCGCCGAGCGCCGCTGCGAGCCCCCAGTTCAGCGAGGTCGAGATGTGGAAGGCGATCCGGTTGGAGATGAAGATGCCGTCGGTGCCGCCGACCAGCGCCGGCGTGATGTAGTAGCCGATGGCCAGGATGAAGACGAGCACCGCGCCGGCGCCGATGCCGGGGATCGACTGCGGGAAGTAGACCCGCCAGAACGCCGTCCAGTCGTTGGCGCCGAGCGACTTCGCCGCGCGCACGTAGGTCGGCGGGATCGTCTTCATCACCGAGAACAGCGGCAGGATCATGAACGGCAGCAGGATGTGGGTCATCGCCACCACGGTGCCGATCCAGTTGTTCATCATCACCAGCCGGTTGGCGTCGGAGACGATCCCGATCCAGACCAGCAGGTCGTTGACCACGCCCTGCTGCTGCAGCAGCACCTTCCACGACGAGGTGCGCACCAGCAGCGACGTCCAGAACGGCAGCAGAACGAGGATCAGCAGCAGGTTGGCGGTGCGCAGCGGCTGGCTCGCGATCAGGTAGGCGATCGGATAGCCGAGGATCAGGGTGAGGGCGGTGATGGTGAGGCTGAGCACCAGCGTGCGCAGGAACAGCTGCGCGTAGATGCGCTGTCGCTCCGGCACCAGTTCGACGCCGCCGTCCGCCGCCGGGCGCATGTCGGCCGCGCTGAGGAAGTAGCCGGCGGTGTAGTGCCCCGACAGCGCGCGGATCGTCTGCCAGGTCTGCATCTCGCCCCAGGCGCGGTTGGCGTCGATGAACTGCTCGCGCAGCGGCTGGTCGGGGTCCATGGCCTGCAGCGCGCGCGGCGCGCCGCGGAAGACCGACGAGATGCCCGGCAGGTCGTAGTTCAGCCGCGAGCCGAGGCGGGTGTGCATGCGGGCATCCGCCGCCTCCTGGAGGTCGACGTAGAGCGCCTCGAACACCGGCTCGGGCGGCAGGTCGCCGGCGCGCGCGTCCCAGTGTCCCAGCATCTGGGTGGTGCGCGGCAGGGTCTCCGGCACGATGCGGTTGTCGACCGAGCGCAGGAGCATGTCGCCGATCGGGATCACGAAGGCGACGAGCAGGAAGGCGAGCAGCGGCGCCGTCAGCAGGAAGGCGCTCAGCTTCTGGCGGCGCAGGGCGCGGGCGAGGCTGGCCTTGAGCGGCCGCCCGTCGGCCGCGAGCATCGGCCCATCCGGCGCGGCCCGCTCCTCGGTGGCGCTCCGCCCGGGATGGGGCACGGTGTGGAGCGGAACGGTCTGGTCGGCCATCGCCTTCACCCCCGGTAAAGGGGGGCGGGGCCGCTCGGCCCCGCCCGGTCTCAGATCAGCGCAGCAGCCAGGACTGGAAGCGCGCGTCGATGTCGTCGCGGTAGTCCGCCCACCACTCGTAGTTGAACAGGAAGGTGCGCTCCGCGTTGTCGGGATGGGTCGGCATGTGCTCGGCCATCTCGATGCCGAGCTCGGCATGCTCGCCGACGAGCGGCTGCGAGCTCTCGCGCGCCGGGCCGTAGGAGATCCACCGCGCCTGGTCGGCGAGCCGCTGGGTGTCGGTGGCGAAGTGCAGGAAGTGCTTGACCCGGTTCAGCCGGTCCTCGGGCAGATCCTCGGGGATGATCCAGCCGTCGAGGTCGAACATCTGCCATTCCCAGAGCATGGAGATCGGCTGGTCCTCCTCCTCGATCGCCGCGAACAGGCGCCCGTTGTAGGTCGAGCCCATCACCACCTCGCCGTCGGCGAGAAGCTGCGGCGTCTCGGCGCCGGCCTGCCACCAGATCACCTCGGACTTGATGGTACCGAGCTTGTCCAGCGCCCGCTCGACGCCCTCGTCGGTCTCGAGCACGTCGTAGACCTCGTCGATGTCGACGCCGTCGCAGATCAGCGCCCACTCCATGTTGCCGATCGGACGGGCCTCCAGCGCGCGGCGGCCGGGGAAGCGCTCGAGATCGAAGACGTCGCAGACGCTGTCCGGCTCCTCGTCGAGCAGGTCGTGGCGATAGCCGAAGGTGGTGGAGAACACGATCTGCGGGATGAAGCACTCGCTGACGATCGTCTCGCCGAAGTCCTCGGTCGGCGGCGTCCCGTCAGGCGCCTCGGCGAGGAGCTCGTCGTGGTCGACCGGCATCGCCAGCCCGTCGTCGCACAGCCGGATGGAATCGGCCCCGGTGACGTCGACCACGTCCCAGGTGATGTTGCCGGCCTCGGACTGGGCGCGCAGCAGGGCGACCGCCTCCGCCGAGCTCTCGTCCCAGACGACGTCGACGCCGGTCATCTCGGCATAGGGGATGGTGTAGGCCATCTGCTGGCTGCGCTGGTAGGCGCCGCCCCAGGAGACCGCCACCATGGTGTCGGCGCAGTTCTCGCACGGCGGCAGCTCGTCGCCGGTCGTCATTCCCGCCGTGAGCGCGAAGACGCTGGCAGCACCGGCAAGCACTCGTGAAAGTTTCATTCGACTTTCTCCCTGTATTGTTTTGCAATGTCTCAGCTTTTCAGATCTGCGGGCCGAGCGCAACCACGTCACGCGTCGAGGGCCCGGCAGTCCTCCGGCGCCCAGCCGATCTCGAGCTTCTCGCCCGCGACGAGCTTGCGCTGTCCGCCGCTGTTGCGGGACTTGACCACGAAGTCGTCGTTGTCCGCGACCCGCAGCCGGGTGCGGAAGATGTCGCCCATGTAGATGAACTCGATCACCTCGGCGTGCAGGGTGTGCGCGCCCTCGGGCAGCCGCTCGATGTCGACCTCGACCCGCTCCGGCCGGATCGACAGCGTCGTGCGCTCGCCGGGGCGCGAGACGTTGACCGGAACCGCGTCGATCACCTCGCCGTCGTCGAGGCGCACCGTGCAGATGCCGCCGTCGAGCGTCTCCACCGTGCCCTGCAGGGTGTTGTTTTCGCCGATGAACTGGGCGACGAAGGCGTTCTGCGGCCGCTCGTAGAGCTCCTCGGGGCTCGCGAGCTGCTGGATCTTGCCGTCGTTGAACACCGCGACCCGGTCGGACATCGTCAGCGCCTCGCCCTGGTCGTGGGTAACGTAAACCACGGTGACGCCGAGGCGGTCGTGCAGGTGCTTGATCTCGAACTGCATGTGCTCGCGGAGCTGCTTGTCGAGCGCGCCGAGCGGCTCGTCCATCAGCACGAGCTCGGGGTCGAAGACCAGCGCCCGGGCGAGCGCGATGCGCTGCTGCTGGCCGCCCGAGAGCTGCGCCGGCCGGCGGTTCTCGAAGGCGCCCATCTGCACCATGTCGAGCGCGCGCTTGACCCGCTGCTCGACCTCCGCCCTGGGCATCTTGCGCACCTGCAGCGGGAAGGCGAGGTTCTCGCCGACCGTCATGTGCGGGAACAGCGCGTAGTTCTGGAACACCATGCCGATGCCGCGCTTGTGCGGCGGGATGTTGTTGATCGGACTGCCGCCGAGCTTGATCTCGCCGTGGGTCGGCGTCTCGAAGCCCGCCAGCATCATCAGGCAGGTGGTCTTCCCCGAGCCCGAGGGCCCGAGCATGGTCAGGAACTCGCCCTTCGGCATCGCGAGGTTGAG
>SKOX01000341.1 GCA_007119835.1 Paracoccaceae bacterium | reverse complement strand
GGCCGTAGTTCGCCGGTGCGGGCAGCCCGGCGAGCAGCACCGGCAGGCCGTGCGCGTCGATCTGCTCGAGTATCGCGTCGATGTTGGCCCGCGTCTCCGCCGGATCGAGGCCACGCAGAAGGTCGTTGCCGCCGAGGGCGACGATGACCGCGTCGGGATCGTCGGCGAGCACCCAGTCGACGCGCGCCCGCCCGCCAGCGGTGGTGTCGCCGGAGACGCCCGCGTTGATCACGGTCACGTCATCTGCGCCGTTCGCGTGCAGCCATGCCTCGAGCTGCGGCACGAAGCCCTGCTCCTCGGGCAGGCCGAAGCCCTGAACGAGCGAATCGCCCAGCGCGGCGATGCGCGTCTCGGCCACGGCGGGCAGGGCCGCGACGGCGGCAGCGGCGCCAAGCACCGCCGCCGCGAGCTTGCTCGCCCGCAGCCGCACCCCATATGCCCCCGGCACCGCGCCGCTATTCGAGTAGTCCATGTCATCTCCGGTCATTTCGCTGTCCAAGGTCGCGCTCACGCTGATGGGGAACGCCGGCCCGGTCCAGATCCTCAAGGACGTCACCCTCGATGTCCGCGAAGGTGAAACCCTTGGCCTCGTCGGCCCGTCGGGCTCGGGCAAGTCGTCGCTCCTCATGCTGATGGGCGGCCTCGAGACCGCGACGGGCGGCACCGTCACCGCGCTCGGCCAGGACATCACCGCCATGGACGAGGACGCGCTCGCGCGCTTCCGCAGGGCGAATATGGGGATCGTCTTTCAGTCCTTCCACCTCATTCCGACGATGACGGCGCTCGAGAACGTGGCGACGCCGCTCGAGCTCGCGGGCGACGTCGATGCCTTCGAGAAGGCCGAGGCGGAGCTCAGCGGCATGGGTCTCGGCGAGCGGCTCGACCACTACCCGGCGCAGCTCTCGGGCGGCGAGCAGCAGCGGGTGGCGCTCGCCCGCGCCGCCGTGACCCGGCCGCGGATCCTGCTCGCCGACGAGCCGACCGGCAACCTCGACGGCGCCACCGGCGAGGCGATCGTCCGGCTCCTCTTCGACCTGCACGACCGGCACGGCGCCACGCTTGTCCTCGTCACCCACGCCCTCGACCTCGCCGCGCGCTGCGACCGGGTGATCCGGCTGCGCGACGGCATGCTGGAGAGCCTCCCCGAGGCCGCGGAATGATCCCGCTGCCCGTCGCGTTCCGCCTCGCGCTGCGCGAGATGCGGGGGGCGCTCAGGGGCTTCCGCGTGTTCATCGCCTGTCTCGCCCTCGGCGTCGCCGCGATAGCCGCCGTCGGCTCGGTGCGCGAGGCGGTGCAGGAGGGGCTCTCGCGGGAGGCCGCGACGATCCTCGGCGGCGACGCGGAGATCCGCTTCACCTACCGCTTCGCCGCGCCCGGGGAGCGGGCGTGGATGGAGGCGAACGCCGTCGCCGTCTCCGAGGTGGTCGACTTCCGCTCCATGGTCACCCACGCGCCGGAAGACGCCGAAGCCGAGCGGGCGCTCGTGCAGGTGAAAGGCGTCGACGCGAACTACCCCCTGACGGGCGAGGTCGGGCTCGCCGGAGACGCGACCTTTCCCGACGCCCTCGGCGACGGCGGCGGCCTGCCCGGCATGGTCGCGCAGCGCGTGCTCGTCGACCGGCTCGGCGTCGAGGTCGGCGACGTCCTCCGGCTCGGCACGCAGGACTTCCGCCTGACCGCGATCCTGACGGTCGAGCCCGACGGCGCGGCGTCCGGCTTCGGCTTGGGGCCGCGGGTCATCGTCGAGCGGGCGGCCCTCGAAGGCTCCGGCCTGCTGACCGAGGGCACGCTCTTCGAAAGCCACTACCGCATGCTCCTGCCCGAGGGCGCGGACCTCGCGGAGGCGCGGGCCTCGGCCGAGGCGGCGATGCCCGAGTCCGGCATGCGCTGGCGCGACGTGCGGCGCGGGGCCCCTGGGGTCGACGTCTTCGTCGACCGGCTCGCCTCTTTCCTGATCCTGATGGGCCTCGCCGGCCTCGCGGTCGGCGGCGTCGGCGTCTCGGCCGCCGTGCGCGCCTACCTCGAGGGCAAGACCGAGACGATCGCGATCCTGAAGACCCTGGGGGCGACGGGGCGCACCGTCTTCGCGGTCTACCTCACGCAGATCGGCCTGCTCGCGCTCGTCGGCGTCGCGATCGGGCTCGTGCTCGGGGCGGCGCTGCCGCTGGTGATCGGCCCGCTCTACGCCGAGCAGGTGCCGGTGCCGGTCGCCTTCGGGATCTATCCCGCGCCGCTCGCCGAGGCGGCGGCCTACGGGCTCCTCGTCGCGCTGATCTTCACGATCTGGCCGCTGGCGCGGGCGCGCGACATCCGGGCGGCGGCGCTTTTCCGTGACCTGACGGCGGCGGTGCGCGGCTGGCCGAGGCCGCCCTACGTCGCGCTGACCTTGGGGCTCGCGGCCTTCCTGGTGCTCGTCGTGACGCTTTTCGCCGGCAACGCGCAGCTCGCGCTCTGGTCGGTGGCGGGCGTGATCGGGGCGCTGGCGCTGCTCCTCGTCGCGGCCCTCGCGGCCAAGGCGGTCGCCCGCCGGCTCTCCCGGGCGCGGGTATCGCGCGGGCGGCCGGCGCTCCGGCTCGCCTTCGGCTCTGTCGGCGGCCCGACGGGGGAGACGGTGTCGGTCGTGCTCTCCCTCGGCCTCGGCCTCGCCGTCCTCGCGACCGTAGGGCAGATCGACGCCAACCTCAGGTCCCTGATCAGCGACGACCTGCCGGAGCGGGCGCCGGCCTACTTCTTCGTCGACATCCAGAACGACCAGCTCGAGGGCTTCCTCACGCGGACGCAGGCCGAGCCCGGCGTTGAGGCGGTCGAGACCGCGCCGATGCTCCGCGGCATCATCACCCGGATCAACGACCGCCCGGCGCGCGAGGTCGCGGGCGGGCACTGGGTGCTGCGCGGCGACCGGGGCGTGACCTATGCCGCGGAGATGCCGGACGACACGGAGCTGACCCGCGGCGAGTGGTGGCCGGCGGATTACGACGGCCCGCCTCTGATGAGCTTCTCCGACGAGGTTGGGCGCGAGCTCGGTCTCGAGATCGGCGACGAGATGACGGTGAACGTGCTCGGGCGCGACATCACCGCGACGATCGCCAACTTCCGCGAGGTGCGTTTCCAGACCATGGGCATCAACTTCATCATGGTCCTCGACGCGAACGCGATGCGGGGAGCGCCGCATACGCACATCGCCACGGTCTACGCCGACGAGGCGGCGGAGGCGCCGCTCCTGCGCGCCATCGCGGGCGACTATCCCAACGTCACGGCGGTGCGGGTGCGGGAGTCGATAGAGCGGGTGTCCGAAGCGCTCGAGGGGCTGACGGCGGCGACGCGCGGGGCGGCGGCTGTGACGCTGCTCACCGGCTTCGTCGTGCTGATCGGCGCGGCGGCGGCGGGGGTGCGGCAGCGGACCTACGAATCGGCCGTCCTCAAGACCCTCGGCGCCACCCGGCGCAGCATCCTCGCGAGCTTCGCGCTCCGCTCGGCGATGCTGGGGGCGGCGGGTGGCCTCGTCGCGATCCTGGCGGGCGCCATCGCGGGCTGGGGGGTGACGACGCAGGTGATGGATGCGGCGTATCGCTTCGAGCCGGTTTCGGCGCTGACCATCGTCGCCGGCGGGGCGGCGGCGAGCCTGCTCGCCGGGCTCGCCTTCGCGCTGGGGCCCCTCGCCGCGCGGCCGGCGCAGGTGCTGCGCGCCCGCGACTGACCCCGTCGGCTGGGGTGTCCACACCTGGACACGCTGCAAGTGGCTGGAGTTATGTCGGGAAAGTGTTGATGGGCCGATTCCGCAGCGCATGGTTCGCTGCGGAAATTGGCTGGACGCTCAGCCGCGCGAGAGGAGGCCCGCCCAGTCGATCGGGCGGCGGAGCTCGGCCTCTACGTCGGCGCGGGTGATGCCGATATCGCGCAGCAGGGCGTCGTCCATCTCGGCGAGATAGCGGCGTTCGCGATGGATGCGGTCGGCTTCGGCCAGGGCCGCGAGAAGCCGTGCCAGAAAGCCGCCGACCTTCCTGCGTGGTCTGGCGCGGGCGGCGGTCGGGTGCAGCCGGACGATGCGGGCTGTCATGGAGCATCCTCCTTCGGTGATGGAGCGGGTTGGTTCATCATTCTTCTTGATGAACCTAGCGAGACCTGCTTCATTCGTGAAACGAATGTTCGTGGGGGCTGCCATCACGGAGGGTGATGCTTTGAGGCATCTGGACCTGACGGCGCTGCGCTCGCTGGTCGCGGTGGCGGAGGCGGGCGGGGTGACCCGCGCGGCGGGGCGGCTGCACCTGACGCAGTCGGCCGTCTCCATGCAGCTCAAGCGGCTGGAGGAGGCGCTCGGCCAGCCGCTGCTCGACCGGGCGGGGCGGGGCATCGCGCTGACCGCGCAGGGCGAGCAGCTCGTCGCCTACGGCCGGCGGATCCTCGCGCTCAACGACGAGGTCTGGGCGCGGATGACGGCGCAGGAATTCGAGGGCACGATCACCTTCGGTGCGCCCTACGACGTGATCTACCCGCACATCCCCGGCGTGCTGCAACGCTTCGCGGCCGAGTATCCGAGGGTGAGGGTGCAGCTGACCTCGCTGTTCACCGCCGAGCTGAAGGACCTTTTCGCCCGCGGCGGGGTGGACCTCATCCTGACCACGGAGGAGGGCTGCGACCGTGGCGGCGAGCTTCTGGCCCGGCAGCCGGTCGTCTGGGTCGGCGCTGAGGGCGGGCAGGCGTGGCGGTCGCGGCCGCTCCGGTTCGCCTCGACAAGCCGCTGCCTCTTCAAGCGGCCGGCGCTCGACCGGCTCGAGGCGGCGGGCGTGCCGTGGGAGCTCGCGGTCGACGCGGTGGCGACCCTGCCCGTGGAGGCAAGCGTCGCGGCCGACCTCGCGGTGAGCGTCAACCTCGAGAGCGCGGTGCCGAAGGGCTGCGAGGTCGTGCGCCATGGCGGCGCGCTGCCGGCGCTGCCGCTCTACCGCATCAACCTTTACCGCAAGCCGGGCGAGGAGCTGGTCGAGCGGCTGGCGGACTTCCTGCGGGCTGCCTATGCCGAGGGGGCGCGGGCGCCGGCCGCCGCCGAGTGAGCCGCCGCCGGGCGAGAAGGCGTTTCAGGGGATGAGCACGACCTTCCCCGTCGAGCGACGTTCGGCCAGCAGCGCGAGCGCCGCGTTGGCCTCGCCGAGCGGCAGGACGTGGCTCACGTGCGGCCGGAGACGGCCCTCCTCGTACCAGCGGAAGAGGGCGGCGAAGCTCGCGGTCATCACCTCGGGCGCTAGCGTCGCGTAGGCGCCCCAGTAGAGGCCGTGCACGCTCAGGTTCTTCACCAGCAGGATGT
>SKOX01000419.1 GCA_007119835.1 Paracoccaceae bacterium | reverse complement strand
TCGCCGGCGAGCCGGGCGGGGCTCCGCCGCGGCGACGTGATCGTCGAGGCCGACGGCGAGCCGCTGGCGTCCTTCGAGGAGCTGCGCGAGAAGGTGCTCGCCTCGGAGGGACAGTCGATCCCGATCACCGTCTGGCGCGACGGCCGCGAGATCGAGACGCAGATCACGCCGGCCGAACGCGACACCGCCGACGGCGAGGGCGGCTTCGAGCGGCGGGTGATGATCGGCGTCGCCGGCGCGTCGCTGTACTTCCCGGCCACCGAGACCCCGGCGCCCTGGACGGCGGTCGGCCACGGCGTCGAGCGCACGGTCGACGTCATCGTGATGTCGCTCACGGGGCTCAAGCACATCATCACCGGCACGCTCGGCGCGGAGAACCTGCAGGGGCCGCTCGGCATCGCCCAGATCTCCGGCGAGACCGCGGCGCAGGGCCTGGTGAACTTCATCACGCTGATCGCGATCATCTCGACGGCGATCGGGCTCATCAACCTCTTCCCGATCCCGGTGCTCGACGGCGGGCATTTCGTCGCCTTCTCGATCGAGGCCGCCCGCGGCAGGCCGCCGAGCGAGCGGGCGATGCAGGTCGCGATGACGATTGGTCTTGGCTTGATTCTCTTCCTCATGGTATTCGCCACCTACAACGACATCATGCGACTGGTGAGTTGATATAAGCGGCGGGGCGAACCCGCCGGGGGGCGAAGGGCAGGCGTCATGATCAAGCCGCTGAGGAAGGGGTCCGCCAGGCTGGCGGGCTCGCTGATATTGGCACTGGCCCTGTCGGCGCCGAGCCTGCCGAGCGACGCCCAGGCCACTGCCGTCTTCACCCGCATCGACGTGGCCGGCACCCAGCGCATCGACCCCGAGACCGTGCGCGTCTTCGCCGGGCTCGAGGCGGGCGTCCCGGTGACGCCCGAGGAGATCAACCTCGCCGTCCGGCGCCTCTTCGCCACCGGCCTCTTCGAGCAGGTCGAGATCGTGCCGGAGGCAGGCCGCCTCGTCATCAACGTCGTCGAGCGCCCGACGATCAACCGCATCGCCTTCGAGGGCAACCGGGCGCTCGACGACGACACCCTCGCCCAGGTGGTCGAGCTCCGGCCGCGCCTCGCCTACTCGCCCGCCGCGGCCGAGGCCGACGCCCAGCGCATCCTCGACGCCTACCGCGCCGCCGGGCGCTTCGCGGCCCGGGTCGAGCCGGTCATCATCCGCCGGGCCGACGCCCGCGTCGACCTCGTCTTCCAGGTCTTCGAGGGCCGGGTGACGCCGGTGCAGCGCGTGGCCTTCGTCGGCAACCGGGTGTTCTCCGACAGCCGCCTGCGCCGGGCGATCCAGACCGGCCAGGCCAATCTCTGGACCTCGATCTTCGGCGGGCTGACCTACGACGCCGACCGGCTCGAGCTCGACCGCGAGCTGCTGCGCCAGTTCTACCTCGAGCGCGGCTACATCGACTTCCGCGTCGCCTCGGCGACGGCCGAGCTCGCGCCCGAACGCGACGCCTTCTTCGTCACCTTCACCGTCAACGAGGGCGAGCGGTACGACTTCGGCACGCCGTCGGTCGTCTCGAACATCCCCGGCCTCAACGCCGCCGAGTTCGTCCCGCTCCTGCGCGAGATCCGCCCCGGCTCGGTCTACAACGCCGTCCAGGTCGAGCGGGTGATCGAGCGCATGGCCTTCCAGGCCGGACAGCGGGGCTTCGCCTTCGTCGAGATCGTCCCCCGCGTCGACCGCGACGACGTCAACCGCCGGGTCGACATCACCTTCGAGCTGCAGGAAGGCGAGCGCGTCTTCATCGAGCGCATCGACATCGTCGGCAACACCCGCACCCTCGACCGGGTCATCCGCCGCCAGTTCCGCGTGGTCGAGGGCGACGCCTTCAACGCCCGCGAGGTGCGCGCCGCCGAGGATCGCATCCGGGGCCTCGGCTACTTCTCCCGCGCGCAGGTCAGCGTCCGCGAAGGCGCGGCGCCGGCCTCGGCCGTGGTCCGCGTCGAGGTCGAGGAGCAGCCGACCGGCAGCCTCAACCTCGGCGGCGCCTTCTCGTCGAATGAGGGCTTCGCCGCCCAGATCAGCGTCACCGAGCGCAACTTCCTCGGGCGCGGCCAGACCGTCTCGGCCGCCTTCTCGGGCGGCGCGCAGTTCAGCAACGTCGAGTTCGGCTTCACCGAACCCGCGCTCCTCGACCGCGACCTGCTCGCCGGCTTTTCCATCTACCGGCGCCAGCGCAACTTCGACGAACTGGCCTTCGAGACCACCAATACCGGCTTCGAACCGCGCCTCGGCTTCCCGGTCAGCGAGAACGGCCGGCTGACGCTCCGCTACCGCTTGAGCGAGGACGAGATCCGGGGCGTGCGCGCAACCGCGTCGCCGATCATCGCCGCCGAGGAGGGCAGCGCGATCACCTCGGCCTTCGGCTTCACCTACGCCTTCGACCGTCGGAACTCCGTCGTCGACCCCACCGCGGGCTTCATCCTGACCCTCAACCAGGACTTCGCCGGCGCCGGCGGCGACACGCGCTTCTCCAAGACCCGGGCCGCGGCGCGCGCCTTCACGAGCTTCTTCGACGAGGACGTGATCGTCTCCGCGACGATCGAGGGCGGCGCGCTGTTCTGGGACGGCGACAGCCTCGTCACCGACCGCTTCACCACCGGCGGCGACAGCTTTCGCGGCTTCGCCCGCAACGGCATCGGGCCGCGCGACCGCGGGACGATCAACGACATCCGGATCGACGAGCCGCTCGGCGGCAACTACTTCGCCGTCGGCCGGCTCGACGCGAGCTTTCCGCTGGGCCTCCCCGAGGAATACGGCATCTTCGGCGCGCTGTTCGCCGACGCGGGCTCGGTCTGGGGCCTCGACAACACCGCCGGCGCGGAGGAGGTCGACGACAGCTTCTATCTCCGCTCCTCCGTCGGCGTCAGCGTCATCTTCGAGACCGCCTTCGCCCCCCTGCGCTTCAACTACGCCTGGCCGCTCAGAAAGCGGGCGGGGGACGTCGACGAGCGCTTCCGCTTCACCATCCAGACGCGTTTCTGAAGGCTGATGCCGCGCCGTTCTGCCCTCATTCTCGCCCTCGTCCTCGCCATGCTCGCGCCGGCGGCGGGGGCGCAGGAGGGCGCGCCCTTCCTTCTCCTCAATCAGGAACGCATCCTGACCGGGTCGCGCGCCGGCCAGGCGCTTCTGGCCGAGGAGGAGGCCGCGCGCGACGCGCTGCGCGCCGAGGCCCGCGCCATCGACCAGTATTTCGAGGAGGAGGAGCAGCGGCTGACCGAGCTGCGCCCCACGGTCTCGCCGGAGGAGTTCCGCGAGATCGCCGACGACTTCGACGCCCGCGTCGTCGAGGCGCGCCGCGAGCAGGACGCGCGCTCCACCGCCCTGGTCCTCGAGTTCGACCAGCGTCGACGTCAGTTCTATGCCGGCGTCGCGCCCATCCTCGTGCAGCTGTTGTCTCGCTACGGCGCGCATGCGATCTTCGACGAATCCAGCGTCCTGCTCGCCGACCAGTCCCTGAACATCACCGACGCCGTCATCGCCGAGATCGACGCGCGGGCGGGCGAGCAGACGGACACGGACGAACCGGGCCCGCTGTCCGAGACGGACCGACGGAACGACAATCCGGCCCGCTACGCGCCGGAGCCGGGGGAGGAGTGATGCGCCATGGAGCATGAGGCCGAAGCAGCCGGCATCGTCGACATCAACGAGATCCAGCGCCTCATCCCGCACCGGCCGCCGTTTCTCCTGATCGACCGGGTGCTCGATCTCGTGCCGGGCGAGCGCGCGACCGGCATCAAGAACGTCTCGATGAACGAGCCGTTCTTCGCGGGGCACTTCCCGTCGCGGCCCGTCATGCCCGGCGTGCTGATCGTCGAGGCGATGGCCCAGACCGCGACGCTGATCTGCGCCAAGTCCCTCGACGTCGGCGACGACCACAACCTGCTCGTCTACTTCATGGGCATCGACAAGGCCCGCTTCCGCCGGCCGGTGGTGCCGGGCGACCGGCTCGAGCTGCACGTCACCCGCGTGCGCGCCCGCGCCAAGGTCTGGAGCTTCACGGGCGAGGCCCGCGTCGACGGCGCCGTCGCGGCCGAGGCCGCCTTCATGGCGATGATCATGCGGCCCGAGGACATCGAGGCGAAGGGCTGATCCATGGCCGAGGCCGCGATCCATCCCACGGCGATCGTGGAGGACGGCGCCCGGATCGGTCCCGGCTGCCGCATCGGCGCCTATTGCGTCGTCGGGCCCGACGTCGAGCTCGCCGAAGGCGTCGTCCTGCACTCCCACGTGGTGATCGCCGGCCACACCCGCATCGGCGCGGGCAGTCAGGTCTTCCCCTTCGCTTCCCTCGGCCAGCCGCCGCAGGACTTCAAGTGGCGCGGCGAGCGGACCGAGCTCGTGATCGGCGCCCGCAACACGCTGCGCGAGTACGTGAGCCTCAGCCCCGGCACCGCCAGGGGCGGCGGCATCACCCGGATGGGCGACGACAACTACCTGATGATGCATTGCCATGTCGGCCACGACTGCACGCTCGGCAGCCGCATCGTCATGGCGAACGGCGCCTCGCTCTCGGGCCATGTCACGGTGGGCGACGGCGCGATCCTCGGCGGTCTCGCCGGCATCCACCAGCATGTCCGCATCGGCCACGGCGCCATGGTGGGCGGGCTGGCCGCCGTCGCCTCGGACGTCGTGCCCTACGGCATGGTCTTCGGCGACCGGGCGAAGCTGATCGGGCTCAACCTCGTCGGGCTGAAGCGCCGCGGCCTCGCCCGTGCCGAGCTCTCGGCGCTGCGCGCGGCCTTCGACGAGATGTTCGACGGCGAGGGCGCGCTTGCCGAGCGCGTTCGCGCCGCCCGGGCGCGGCACGAGGGCAACCCGCTCGTCGTCGAGATCGCCGACTTCGTGCTCGAGGGCTCGCACCGCGCCATCACCATGCCGGCCGGCCGGGGCCGTGGCTGAGGCCGGGCCGCTCGCGATCATCGCCGGCAGCGGGCCGCTGCCGCGCCTCGTCGCCGAGTCCTGCCGGCGCACCGGCCGCCCCTACCGCGTCGTCGTCTTCGAGGAGCAGCCGCTCGACTGGCTCGAGGGCCACCCGGTCGTGCGCGCGAGCTTCGAGAAGCCCGGCCGCATGTTCGCCGAGCTGCGTGCCGCCGGCTGCCGCGACGCGACCTTCGCCGGCGGCATGCGGCGGCCGCGGCTGAACCCCCTGCGCTTCGACGCCACCGCGATGCGCCTCGCGCCGCGGCTGCTGGCCGGGCTGAAAAGCGGCGACGACGCGACGCTGCGCCTGATCGCCGAGGTCTTCGAGGACCAGGGCCTCGCCATCCAC
>SKOX01000148.1 GCA_007119835.1 Paracoccaceae bacterium | reverse complement strand
GCCCGGCGCCCGACCCGACCCGCTCGACATCGCGCCACGCCCGCGCTGGCCGCTCGACGCGGCGGCCGCGCCGATGCTGGGGGGCGGGCGCAAGGGCGCTAAGGCCTGAGGCCGCCCCTCAGAAGAATGCCTGGAGCCCGGTCTGCGCGCGGCCGAGGATCAGGGCGTGGACGTCGTGGGTGCCCTCGTAGGTGTTGACCGCCTCGAGGTTCATGACGTGCCGGATCACGCCGTATTCGTCCGAGATGCCGTTGCCGCCGTGCATGTCGCGGGAGAGCCGGGCAATGTCGAGCGCCTTGCCGCAGTTGTTCCGCTTCATGAGGCTGATGAGCTCTGCCGGCGCCCGGCCCTCGTCGAAGAGGCGGCCGAGGCGCAGCGCACCCTGCAGGCCGAGGGCGATGTCGGTCTGCATGTCGGCGAGCTTCTTCTGGATGAGCTGGGTCTGGGCGAGCGGGCGGCCGAACTGCTTGCGCTCGAGGGTGTAGCCGCGGGCGGCGTGCCAGCAGAACTCGGCCGCGCCCATCGCGCCCCAGGCGATGCCGTAGCGCGCCCGGTTGAGGCAGCCGAACGGGCCGGCGAGGCCCTCGACCTCGGGCAGGAGGTTCGCCTCCGGCACGAAGACCTCGTCCATCTGGATCATGCCGGTGGCCGAGGCGCGCAAGCTGAACTTGCCGTCGATCTTCGGTGCCTCGAGGCCCTTCATGTCCTTCTCGAGGACGAAGCCCTTGATCTTGCCGTCGTGGGCGTCGGACTTCGCCCAGACGACGAAGACGTCGGCGATCGGCGCGTTGGTGATCCAGGTCTTGGCGCCGGAGAGGGAATAGCCGCCGTCCACCTTCTTCGCGCGGCTCTTCATCCCGGCGGGGTCGGAGCCGGCGTCGGGTTCGGTCAGGCCGAAACAGCCGACGAGCTCTCCGCTCGCGAGACGGGGCAGGTACTTCGCGCGCTGGTCGTCGGTGCCGTAGGCGAAGATCGGGTGCATGACGAGGGAGGACTGCACCGACATCGCCGAGCGGTAGCCGGAGTCGACGCGTTCGACCTCGCGGGCCACGAGGCCATAGGCGACGTAGCTCGCGCCGACGCCGCCGAAAGCCTCGGGGATGGTGGGGCCAAGCAGGCCCATCTCGCCCATCTCGGTCATGATGGCGCGGTCGAAGCGCTCGTGGCGGTTCGCCTCGAGCACCCGCGGCTGGAGCTTGCCTTGGCAGTAGTCGCGGGCCGCGTCGCGAACCATCCGCTCCTCGTCGGTCAGCTGCTCGTCGAGGAGGAAGGGGTCGTCCCAGACGAAGCGCGCCGGCTTGGCGCGGGCGGCCTCGGGGGTGTCGAGCTTCTTGAGCATGGCGGGCCTCCTGTAACCTTTCATGTGAAGGGTCGCGCGGCCCCGGTCAAGGCGGCCGCGCGCGGCAGGGCGGTTGCGGCGGCCGCGTGGGCGGGGCATCGTTGCGGCGCTTGCGCCGCGGGCATCGTAGCGGCGACCGCGGGATCGGGAGGAAAAGGCATGAACTGCGTCTTCGTGCAGCTGCGCTGCAAGCCGGGGACGACCTACGAGGTCGCCAACGCCGTCTATGACCGGGAGGTGGTCTCCGAGCTCTACTCGACGAGCGGCGAGTGGGACCTCCTGATGAAGGTCTACATCCCCGAGGGCGAGGATATCGGGCGCTGGATCAACGAGCGGATCCTCGACATCCCGAACATCGAGCGGAGTCTGACGACGCTGACCTTCAAGGCGTTCTGAGGCCGGGGCTCGCCATGAACTGGGACGACGCCTTCGCCAACGCGCCCCACATCCCGGGCGGTTCCGAATATCCGGCGCGGTGGGCTGCGAAGGCGGCGGCGTTCCGGGCGCTGGTGCCGCCGGTGGTGCTGGAATACGGGAGCCATCCGCGGGAGCGGGTCGACCTCTTCCGGCCGGAGGGGGAGCCGCGGGGGCTCGTCGTGTTCGTGCATGGCGGGTTCTGGCGGGCCTTCGACCAGGGCGACTGGTCGCATCTCGCAGCCGGCGCGCTGGCGCGGGGGTGGGCGGTGGCGCTGCCCGGATACGTGCTGGCGCCCGAGGCGCGGATCGCAGCGATCGGGCAGGGGATCGCACGGGCCGTGCGACTGGCGGCCGGGGCGGTGGCGGGGCCGGTGCGGCTCGCGGGGCATTCGGCGGGCGGGCAGCTGGTGCTGCGGCAGGTCTCGGCCGGGGGGCTGCTCGGAACGATGGGCGAGCGGGTCGAGCGTGTGGTGTCGATCAGCGGGGTCCACGACCTGAGGCCGCTCCTTCGGACGGGAATGAACGCGGACCTGCGGCTCGACCTTGGGGAGGCGCGGGCGGAGAGCCCAGCGCTCATGGAGCCGCCCGAGGGGGTGGGGGTGCGCCTCTGGGTCGGGGCAGCGGAGCGGCCCGAGTTCCTTCGGCAGAGCCGGCTGCTGGCGATGATCTGGGAGGGGCTCGGGGCGGCGCCCCGGCTGACCGAGGAGGCGGAGCGGCACCATTTCGACGTGATCGAGGGCCTCGAGCGGGCCGGGTCGCCGCTCACCGAGGCGGTTTGCGGGTGAAACGGGCTGCCGGAGGGCCGGGAGAGCGTGCGAGGGTCGCGCGATCGGAGGCGGCTGTCCAGACGTGGGCAGCTGCGAAAGGCTCGGGAAGGGCAGGGCAAGTTCCGGGCCGTTGACCGGTCCTTAAGCCTGCCCGGCGCGTGTCGCGGCGGCCTTGCGGTCACGGAGGACGTCGCAAGGTTCGCCGGAGGCGCGATCTCTGGCGGGCGTCAGGCGAAGGCGCCGGACAGGAGCGCGATGACGAGCAGCACCAGGAAGATGAAGAAGATGATCCGGGCGATGCCGGCGAAGGCCGAGGCGACGCCGGTGAAGCCAAGCACGCCGGCGATGACGGCGACGATGGCGAAGACGAGTGCCCAGCTGAGCAGATCCATGGCGTAACTCCCGCGTTCCAAAGGGGCCGGCACTGCGGCCGGCGTCACGCAGGAGGAACGCGGGATGATGCAGGGGGTTCCGGTTCGGTGGTGCAGAAGAGCGGGCTGGCGCCCGCTCCCTGACAGGTTGGCGGCATGAGATCAGGCAGCGGCCCGGTTGCGCCGCCGCGCGACCAGTGCAAGCCCGCCGATCCCTGCGATCATCAGCCAGGCGGCCGCAGGCAGCGGAATGTAGGCGAGCCCGCCGCCGGAGAATGCCGCTTGGCGACCGGCGGGGTTGGGCAGCCCGGCCGTGCTCCAGGTTCCCTGGAACTTGCCCGCCGGCAGCAGGTAGGTGACGAGATTGCTGCCGCCCCAGATCGACAGCGCGTAGGTGCGGTTCGGGTTGTAGTCCAGGATCCGCCAGGTACCGGAAAGCTCGCCGAGGGGGGATCCCTTGAAGCCCGCCCTGAAGAAGCGGATGTTGCTGCCGGCGGCCGGAAGGGCTGCGTCCTGATGCCCGTCATAGATCCATTCTGCCGGGAAGCCGGGCAGTCTGTTGGCGCCATTGACCGGACGGTGATGGGCTGCCACGCCCCTGCCGCCGCCTTGGGTGTTGACGCAGGCCACGGCGGCCGCGCTGCCGTTGATGTCGGTGCTGCTGCAGCCGAGCACGACGCTCGCGTCCGCAGCCGGGACTGCCGCAGTCCATCCAAGGCCTGCAACCGCTGCCGCGGCAGTCAGCCGCTGAACGACCCTCAGGAAACTTGTTACCATGCCGCTTACCCCAAATGCTGGCTCGCGATTCACCGCGCGAAAAGTCTGTTGAAGCTAATTTTCCGCAATCCCCACGCACGTAGCGTCTCACGCAAGTCATTCTCAGTCAAGAAGCGTTCATGGTTAACCGGATACTCGCGCTGCGACAGGGTCGCGGGATCGCAACCTCGGTGGCTGCGCGTGAACGATAGGGGCAGATCGGGAGTGGCGGCAGGGATTGCAGGGTCACCCGTCCGTCATGGCCCCGCGCGGGTCTCCGTCACGGTCCACTCGTAGCGCAGGACGCCGGTGGGGTCGGGGATGTTGGCGAAGGTGAAGCGAGCGCTGAAGGCGCGGGTCTGGCGCGGGGGCGCGTCGGGGCGGGCCAGGGCGCGGGACTCGCCGACCACCTCGCACTCCTCGAGCGGCGTCGTCTCGTCGGGGCAGTCGTGCAGGGTGAGTTCGATCGTCATCTCGCGCAGGCGGTAGTCGGGCGAGGCGTTCTGCACCCGTCCAGACAGGCGGGCGCCGCGCGGGGTCGGTTCGAGCGCGAGGCTGTCGAGGGTGAGTTCGGCCGGTTCGATCCGGGCGCCGGCGCGGACGGTCTCGGGCTCGGTGAGCCAGAAGTAGGCGCCGAGCGCCACCGCCGCGGCGCCGCCGAGAGCGAGGCCGATGGTGCGGTATTCGGGGTAGGCGACCATGACGTAGCCGTAGGCGACGAGCACGAGGATGAGCACAGCGATGGGCATTCCGGTCTCCCGAGGGGGTCGGATGGCGTTCTAGGGCAAGAGCGCGGCGATGCCAAACTGCTGCGGCAGCGGCGGGCGTTGAACGCGCGGACGGGCTGTGCCAGCGTCGCGGCGCTGTCGCCGCAGGGGCGGGCTCAGGGAAGGACAGGCCGGATGGACGCGCTCTTCTTCACGCTGCACAGCGGCCTGCCCCACGAGGGACCGGGCAGCCGGGAGGACACGCTGAGGGCGCTGGCGCTGACCGGGCTTTCCGGGCGGCTCGCGGTGCTCGACATCGGCTGCGGGCCGGGGCCGTCGAGCCTCGTGCTGCTCGAGGCGCTGCCGGAGGCGCGGGTGACCGGCGTCGACGACCACGCGCCGTTCATCGAGGCCGCGCGGGCGCGGGTGGCGGCGGCGGGGCATGGGCCGCGGTTCGCGGCGGTGGAGGCCGACATGGCTGCGCTGCCCTTCGAAGCGGGGTCGTTCGATCTCCTTTGGTGCGAGGGCGCGGTCTACATCATGGGCGTGGAGCGGGCGCTCGGCCTCTGGCGGCCGCTGCTGCGGCCGGGCGGGCGGATCGCCTTCACCGAGGCGGTCTGGCTGGTGAGCGCGCCGCACCCCGAGGCGCAGGCGGTCTGGGCGGAGTATCCGGAGATGACCGACGTCGATGGTGTGTCCGGCCGGATCGCTGCCACCGGCGCGCGGCAGCTTGGCCGTCTGACCCTGCAGCCCCGCGCATGGGAGGCCTATTACGCCCCGCTGGAGGCGCGGCTGGACGCGCTGGCGCCCCCCGCCGATGCCCCCGCCGATGGCGCCGCTGATGGCGCCGCCGATGCCACCCTTGCCCGGGCCATCGCCGCCCATCGCACCGAGATCGCCGTCTGGCGCGCCCATGGCGACAGCTTCGGCTATGTCGTCTTCGTGGTGGCGCCATGAGCCTG
>SKOX01000309.1 GCA_007119835.1 Paracoccaceae bacterium | reverse complement strand
CGCTCAGGCACGGGCGGCCTCGCGGTCGCGCAAGAGCCGCAGCAGGCGGGCGAGCAGCAGGGCGAGGGCGGCGGCGCAGCCGATGGCGGTGCCGATGAACAGGCCGGCCTCGGCGAGCGGGGTGAGGAAGGCGAGCGCCAGCGCCGCGGGCACCATGACGAGCCAGAAGCCGATGAAGAAGCGCAGCGTCGTGCCCCAGGCGTCGCCGAGCGCGCGGGTGGACTGGCCGGCGACGACCTGGCCTGCGTCGAAGATCATCGAGACGGCGAGGATGGCGAAGAGCGGGGTCGCGCGGGCGATGAGCGACGGGTCGGTGGAGTAGATGCTCGCGACCTGCGGCGCGAAGGCGAGCACCACGAGGCCGATGGCGCCGATCAGCAGCATGGCGGCGCCGAGGCCGGTCATCGCGGCGAAGCGGGCTTCCGCGATGTCGCCGGCGCCGGCGCTCTGGCCGACGCGCACGGCGGTGGCGACCGAGATGCCGAGCGCGATCATGAAGACGGTGGCCTCGATGTTGTGCAGGATGGTGTAGGCGGCGAGCGCGGTGGGCGAGATCAGGCCGGCGGCCTGGGCCAGCGCGGCGAAGGCGAAGGTCTCGAAGAAATAGGCCGCGCCGCCGGCGAGCCCGATCCGGCGCATCTCGGTGCCCGCGGCCCAGCCGCCCGGACCCCAGAGGGTGAGGGCGCGGCGGCGGTGGGCGCGGAACTCGGGCAGCGAGAGCAGCCACCAGACCAGCCCGATCGCCATGCTGAGCCGCGCGATGGTGGTGGCGAGCGCCGCGCCCTCGGCGCCCCATTCGGGGAAGCCGGCGTTGCCGTAGATCAGGCACCAGTTCAGCGCGAGGTTGACCACGTTGGCCACCATCATGGCGACGAGGCCGGGCTTGGTCCGGCCGGTCGCCTCGAGATAGAAGCTCGCGGCGACGAAGGCGACCTGGAAGAAGGCGCCGACCGCGAGGATGCGGGCGACCCGGCCGGCGCCCTCGGCGAGGTCGGGCTCGTGGCCGATCAGGTGGAGCCAGCCGCCGGCGATCCAGACCGCGCCGGCGGCGAGCGCGCCGACGACCAGCGCCCAGCGCAGGCCGCGGAGCGCGATCGCCGGCAGATCGGCCTCGCCCGCGCCGTGGGCCCGGGCGGTGACCGAGACGATCCCGACCATGGCGCCGATGCCGGAGACGAAGAGCGGAATGAAGACGGCGAAGCCGAGCGCGAGGTGGCCGAGCGCGATGGTGTCGTAGCGGCCGACCATGACCACGTCGGCCATGGCCATCAGCAGGATGCCGGCGCGGCTGAGCACCACCGGCCAGGCGAGGCGGCCGAGCGAGGCGGCGTGGCGCGCGAGGCGCTGGCCGAAGGTCTCGTGGCCGGGCGCGAGGTCGATCATGCCTCAGCGCCCGCGGAGGGCGGAGCGGTCGAGGGCCGCCTTGAGCCGCATCTCCCGGTGCCAGACGTAGAGGCCGGCACCGACGATGATGCTCGCGCCCGCCACGGTGAAGCGGTCGGGGATCTCGGCGAAGAACAGGAAGCCCCAGGTGGCGTTGAAGGCGAGCGCGAAGTAGCCGAACGGCGCGATGAGCGAGGCGGGCGCGAAGCCGAGCGCCAGGATGAGGAAGAGCTGGCCGACCATGCCGATCGCGCCGAAGCCGGCCATGACGAGGGCGTCGCCGGTCGTGGGCGTCGTCCAGAAGAAGGGCAGGGCGACGCTGGCGACGACGGTGCCGAGCAGCGTGGTGTAGAGCAGGCTGGTGAACGGGCTCTCGCCCTGGCCTAGAAACCGGGTGGCGATCGAGTAGCCGGCGAAGCAGGTGGCGGCGGCGAGCGGCAGGAGGGCTGCGGGCGAGAAGACGTCGGTGCCGGGCCGGATGATGACCAGGGCGCCGACGAGGCCGGCGAGGACGCCGGCCCAGCGGCGGGGGCCGACCTGCTCCTTGAGGATCAGGACCGAGAGGATGGTGATGACCAGGGGTGCTACCTCGAAGATCGCGGTGGCCTCGGCGAGCTTCAGGCGGGAGAGCGACGCGAAGAAGAACAGCGTCGCCCCGAAGAGGAGCGCCGAGCGGACGAGCTGGAGGCCGAGCCGGTCGGTGGCGAGCACCGCGCGAAGCCGGGGCGAGAGGATCAGGACGGCCCAGAAGGTCTGACTGGCGTAGCGGGCCCAGACGACCTGCAGGGTGTCGTAGCGCTGGGTCAGGCCCTTGGCGATCGTGTCCATGATCGAGAACAGCAGGACCGCGAGGATGATGAGCAGGATGCCCTTGGTCTCGGCGCTGGTCCGTTGCCAGAGATCTCGCATGACACGCCCGGCGGGCGGTGCCGTCGGTCCCTCGGTGATCGGTTCGCCGCGACCCTAGGCCGGTTCCGGGGCGACGGCAAGTCCGGCCGCCGGGGCGGCCTGCGCCGGGGCGGGCCGGCAAGTCACTGTTCTTGCGTGACTTCTGCCGGTGCCGTGGGCGCCTCGTGCAAGGCGGCCATGCGCCGGCAGCAGGAGCACGGGCGCCGCCGCGGGTTGCCGTTCCGGCGCAGGGTGGCGCAGGGTCGGGCGCGTGGCGCCGGCGCGGCCGGTCTTCGTCGGCGGACGGATGCGCCTCGGGGGGGGGTCGTTGGGGTGCGCCGCGCCGGACGGGGCTCCGCCCGGCGCGGGCCGTCGTCAGTGCTTCAGCGGGTTGATCATCATGACCATCTGCCGGCCCTCGATCCTCGGGATGGCCTCGACCTTGCCGTGCTCCTCGACGTCGGAGGCGACGCGCTCGAGCAGGTTGCGGCCGAGGTCGGTATGGGCCATCTCCCGGCCGCGGAAGCGCAGGGTCACCTTGACCTTGTCTCCCTCCTCCAGGAAGCGCATGACCGATCGCATCTTGACGTCGTAGTCGTGGGTGTCGGTGTTCGGACGGAACTTGACCTCCTTGACGTCGATCGTCTTCTGCTTTTTCCGGGCTTCGGACTCTTTCTTCTGCTGTTCGTACTTGAACTTGCCGAAGTCCATGATCTTGCAGACGGGGGGCGTTGCGTTCGGCGAGATCTCCACGAGATCGAGCCCGGCCTCCTCGGCGAGCATCATGGCGCGCTGCGGCGTCACGACGCCGACATTCTCGCCGTCTGCTCCGATCAGGCGGATTTCCGGGGCGCGGATGCGGTCGTTGACGCGCGGGCCTGTGTCGCGGGTCGGCGGGGCGTGGTGCGGTCTGCGAGCTATGGTCGTTTCCCTTATGCTGTTTCGGTCGAGCTTCGGTTCGGTCGGTTCGGTTCGGTCGGTTCGGTTCGTTCGGTTCGGTCGCTTCGGTTCGTCCTGGTCGTCTCGGCCGCCGCGCCGGGGCGCTCCGGGTGACAGGCGACGGCGGGTGCCGCCCGAGCCGCGTGCGGCAGTTCCGCGCGACGGCCCGGGGCCGCGCCCCGACGTGGGCGTAAGCATAGCGCAAGCCAGGATGCAAGGGAACATGGCACGCGGCGCCTTTTGCCGGGGCAGGGCTCCCGACGCGGGCGGGCGCGTCAGCCGGGTTCCGCGCACTTGGTCCGGAAGAGCGAGCCGCGGGTTGTGCAGCGGGCGCAGGGGCTGCAAGTCTCGCGGCGCCAGTTTTCATCGATAGGAGTGATCAGCCCATGAACAGAACCGTCCTCATCGTGCTCGGCGCGGTCGTCCTCGTCCTCATCCTGTGGTTCGCCTTCTCCTCGCCCGATCCCGATCCGGTCGCCGGGACCGAGCAGCCGCTCGCCCCCGCGGCCGACGCGCCGCCCGAGACCGGCGCCGCGGATGCCGAGCCGCCGGCCGAGCCCCAGCCCCAGACCGATCCGGTGACCGCTGACCAGGCCGAGCAGGACACGCCGGCGGCGGTCGAGGAAGAGGAAGACCCGGTGATGATCGACTGAGCCGCTGCCGGGCCGCCGGCCCTCTGCGCACGGCGGCCCGGCATGGCTTCAGTCCCCGGCTTCAGTGCCCGGCTTCAGTCTCGGGCTTCAGCCCTGGAGGCGCGCGCAGAAGCCGGCGATCCGGTCGCAGGCCTCGGCCAGCGTGGCGTCGGAGGCGGCGTAGCTGATGCGGAAGTGCGGCGCGAGGCCGAAGGCTTCGCCCGGCACCACCGCGACGCCGGTCGCGGCGAGGAGCGCGCGCACGAAGTCGGTGTCGGTCGCGATCCTCTCGCCGTCGGGCGTGCGGCGGCCGAGGAGCCCCGCCACCGACGGATAGACGTAGAAGGCGCCTTCGGGCACCGGGCAGGCGATGCCCTCGATCGCGTTCAGCCGCGCCACCACCATGTCGCGGCGCCGGCGGAAGGCGGCGCCGCGCTCGGCGATGTGCGCCTGCGGGCCCTCGAGGGCGGCGACGGCGGCCCACTGGCTGATGGTGCAGGCGCTGGTGGTCGACTGGCTCTGGAGCTTGACCATCGCGCGGACCAGCGGCTCGGGGCCGGCGCCGAAGCCGATGCGCCAGCCGGTCATGGCGTAGCCCTTCGAGACGCCGTTGAGGACGAGGGTGCGGCCTGCGAGGCGCGGCTCGACCGCGGCGATGGTCGCGAAGCGGTAGGGCGGGTAGGCGATGTGCTCGTAGATGTCGTCCGACAGCACCCAGACGTCGGGGTGCGCCAGCAGGACCTCGGCGAGGGCGGCGAGCTCGGCGGCGGCGTAGCCCGCGCCCGAGGGGTTGCCGGGCGAGTTGAGGATGAGCCAGCGGGTCCGCGGCCCGATCGCTGCGGCGAGGGCGTCGGGGGCGAGCTTGAAGCCCGCCTCGGCCGTGGTCGGCACGATGACGGGGAGGGCGCCGGCCAGCGCGACGATGTCGGGATAGCTCACCCAGTAGGGGGCGGGGACGATGACCTCGTCGCCCGGGTTGAGCGTGGCGATCAGCGCGTTGAACAGCACCTGCTTGCCGCCGGTGGAGACCACGACCTGGGAGGGCGCGACGTCGAGGCCGTTCTCGCGCCGGAACTTGTCGGCGACGGCGCGGCGGAGCTCGGGCAGGCCCTCGGGCGAGGTGTATTTCGTCTCGCCGCGGTCGATCGCGGCGTGGGCGGCGGCCTTGACGTGGTCGGGGGTGTCGAAGTCGGGCTCGCCGGCCGACAGCGCGATGATGTCGCGGCCCTCCGCGGCCAGCCGCCGCGCCTCGGCGGTGATCGCCACCGTCGGCGAGGGCCGGATCCGCTCGAGGGCCTGGGACAGCGTCAGCATGGCATCCCCCTGGTTGCAACCGGCGCCCGGTGTCCTAGCTTTCGCCGGCGGACGCAAGGGACCGCGGCAAGACGGGGAAGGCACGGCCATGGCGATCCAGGCCCGGCGAGAGGCGTGCGTGCGATGAACGAGGCGCGCGAGACCGACCTCAAGCGGCTGCGCATGCG
>SKOX01000278.1 GCA_007119835.1 Paracoccaceae bacterium | reverse complement strand
TCGG
This sequence comes from Paracoccaceae bacterium, assembly GCA_007119835.1. GTDB lineage: Bacteria > Pseudomonadota > Alphaproteobacteria > Rhodobacterales > Rhodobacteraceae > Amaricoccus. Next base: position 5,321 of record SKOX01000278.1, on the reverse strand, counting down.
GCGGCCCTGCATCGGTGATCGACGAGGCGAGCCCGCGGGCACCCGACGCGCTCTTCACCCTCGGCGTGCCCGTCCTCGGCATCTGCTACGGCCAGCAGCTGATGATGATCCAGCTCGGCGGGCAGGTCGAATCCGGCCACCATCGCGAGTTCGGCCGCGCCTTCGTCAATCCCGTCGGCCACGCCGGCCACCCGATCTACGAGGGCCTCTTCGCCGAGGGGCGCGAGGAGGTCTGGATGAGCCACGGCGACCGCGTCACCGCGCTCGCGCCGGGCTTCGAGGTGTTCGGCGCCTCGCCGAACGCACCCTTCGCGATGATCGGCGATCCCGCGCGCAGCTTCTTCGGCGTCCAGTTCCATCCGGAAGTCCACCACACGCCGAACGGCGCGCGGCTGCTCGCGAACTTCACCCGGCTCGCGGGCTTCACCGGCGACTGGACGATGGCCGCCTACCGCGACGAGGCGATCGCCCGCATCCGCGCCCAGGTCGGCACCGGGAAGGTGATCTGCGGCCTGTCGGGCGGCGTCGACTCCTCGGTCGCGGCCGTGCTGATCCACGAGGCGATCGGCGACCAGCTGACCTGCGTCTTCGTCGACACCGGCCTGATGCGCCTCGGCGAGGCCGAGGAGGTCGTCGGCCTCTTCCGCGACCACTACAACATCCCGCTGGTCCACGCCGACGAATCGGACCGCTTCCTCGCGGCGCTCGAGGGGGTCTCGGACCCCGAGGCCAAGCGCAAGACGATCGGCCGGCTGTTCATCGACGTATTCGACCAGCACGCCCGCGAGGCGGGCGGCGCCACGTTCCTCGCCCAGGGCACGCTCTACCCGGACGTCATCGAGAGCGTCAGCGTCTCCGGCGGCCCCTCGGTCACCATCAAGAGCCACCACAACGTCGGCGGCCTGCCCGAGCGGATGAACCTCAAGCTCGTCGAGCCGCTGCGCGAGCTCTTCAAGGACGAGGTCCGCGCCCTCGGCCGCGAGCTCGGCCTCTCCCCCGCCTTCGTCGGCCGCCATCCCTTCCCCGGACCCGGCCTCGCCATCCGCTGCCCCGGCGAGGTCACGCGCGACAAGCTCGAGACGCTGCGCCGCGCCGACGCCATCTTCATCGACCAGATCCGCCGCCACGGCCTCTACGACGCGATCTGGCAGGCCTTCGCCGTGCTGCTGCCGGTCCGCACCGTCGGCGTCATGGGCGACGGGCGCACCTACGAGCATGTCTGCGCCCTGCGCGCCGTCACTTCCGTCGACGGCATGACCGCCGACTACTATCCGTTCGAGCACGCCTTCCTCGGCGAGACCGCGACGCGGATCATCAACGAGGTCGCGGGCATCAACCGGGTGACCTACGACATCACCTCGAAGCCCCCGGGAACCATCGAGTGGGAGTGATCCGCTTGGCCGGCGGCTTCTTCAACGCCGTCGCCTTCGCCTTCCTCCTCACCATCCACGCCATCCTGGTCTTCGCCTACCGCCCCCTCGAGGCGCGCGGCATCCCCGCGTCGGTGCCGCTCGTGATCGTGCTCGACGCCGGCGCCCGCTTCGATCTCGGCGTCCGCCTCGTCGAGGAGGGCCATTCCGACTGGATCCACTTCAGCGCCGGCGAGGGCCACGGCCTCGCCCGCATCTACGCCGAGCGCGCGCGTCAGAGGCTGCCGGAGACGACCACCATCACCACCGAGGCGCGCTCGCTCACCACGCTCCAGAACGCCTACTTCACGGTGGAGGAGCTTGGCGAAATCCCCGAAGGCTCGGTTCTCGTCACCGACGCCTCGCATCTCTTCCGCGCCTGGCTCTGCTTTCGCTGGGCGGGCTCGGGTCCCATCCACCTCGCGCCGGCCACCGACTTCGACTTCGCCCGCCCCTGGACCGGGCGCGTGTTGCGCGAGGCGGTCGCGGTCTGGCTCACCGCCGGCCGTATCGCCGCCTTCACCGTCCTCCGCCTCACCGGCGCCGAGCCCGATCCCGCGATCCTCGCCGAATCGCCGCTCTCCTGAGGCCGGGGCCACTGCCAGCCACCGCGACAACCCGCCACGCCCGGAAACGCTGCTTTTCACCCCGGGGTAATCGCGACCGCCTTGTGCACCGCCCGAACATATGATGAACATTTGGCATGGACGAGCGCCTCTCCGCCAAGCTGCGCATCCTCGCCGACGCCGCGAAATACGACGCCTCGTGCGCCTCCTCCGGCGCGCCACGCCGTGTCGCCGGCAAGACCGGGCTCGGCTCGACCACCGGCTCGGGCATCTGCCACGCCTACACGCCCGACGGCCGCTGCGTGTCGCTGCTGAAGATCCTGCTGACGAACTACTGCCTCTACGACTGCGCCTACTGCGTGAACCGCCGGAGCTCCAACACGCCGCGCGCCCGGTTCACCGTGGACGAGGTCGTCGCCATCACGCTCGGGTTCTACAAGCGCAACTACATCGAGGGGCTGTTCCTGTCGTCGGGCATCATCCGCTCGCCGGACCACACCATGGAGCAGCTGATGCTGGTCGCGCGCAAGCTCCGCCGCGACAGCGGCTTCATGGGCTACATCCACCTCAAGACCATCCCGGAGGCGTCGCCGTGGCTGATCGAGCAGGCCGGGCTCTGGGCCGACCGGCTGTCGATCAACCTCGAGCTGCCGACCGACGCCGCCCTCTCCCGCCTCGCGCCCGAGAAGTCCGCGACCAACATCAAGTCCGCGATGGGCCAGACCCACGAGCGGATCGTTGAGGCGAAGGCGGAGCGCCGGCGCTTCTCGCCTGCCGGGCAGTCGACGCAGGTGATCGTCGGCGCCGACGAGACCACCGACGAGAGCGTGCTCGCGACCTCCGCGCTGCTCTACGACCGCTACGGGCTCTCCCGGGTCTACTACTCGGCCTTCTCGCCGATCCCGGAGCCCTCGGCGCTGCTGCCGCTGAAGGCGCCGCCGCTGCAGCGGGAGAACCGGCTCTACCAGGCGGACTGGCTGCTGCGGCACTACGGCTTCACGGTCGACGAGATCGCCGGGGGCGGGGAGGGAGGGATGCTCGACCTCAAGGCGGATCCCAAGCTCGCCTGGGCGCTGAAGAACCGCGACCGGTTCCCGATCGACGTCAATACCGCGCCGAGGGAGCTGCTGCTGCGGATCCCGGGGCTGGGGAAGCGGGCGGTCGACCGGATCCTGGCGGCCCGGCGGCACGGGAGGCTGAGGCTCGCCGACATTGCCCGGCTGACCGCCTCGCTGAAACGTGCCCTGCCCTTCCTCGTGGCGCTCGACCACCGGCCGAAGACGCTCGACCGGGTCGACCTCCGCGACCGGCTGATCGGCCAGCCCGAGCAGCTCGCCCTGTTCTGATGTGTGCCAGGGGCGTGTCCACTGGACGCCAGTATGTCGTATGAATGCAGAGAGTGGCACCTGCCGTTACCCGATCCTTCAGCCGCCGCGCTGACGCCGGCAAGACCATGAGGGGCACGACCATCGCGACATCCGGCCCGGTTGAGGTCGTGCTTGCGGAAGGCGCTGACGAGGAAGGCTTCCGCCGCGCCGTCCGCCGGCTGATCGCGGCCGGCATCCCGCCCGAGCAGGTCGCCTGGACGACCGACACGCCGTCGCTGTTCGGCGCGCCGCTGCCCGAAGCGGCGCCGCCCTTTCCGCTGCCGCGGCAGGCGGCGGACCTCGTGCGCCTCGTCCACTGCCACCGAGAGCCGGAGCGCCACGCGCTGCTCTACCGCCTGATCTGGCGGCTGCGGCATGGCGAGAAGCGGCTCCTGTCGAACCCGGCCGACCCGCTGGTCCACCGCTTGCAGCAGCTCGCCAAGGCGGTGCGGCGCGACCTGCACAAGATGCACGCCTTCCTGCGCTTCCGGCGCACCGTCGCCGCCGACGGCGCCGAGCATTTCGTCGCGTGGTTCGAGCCCGACCACTTCATCCTCGCCGCAACGGCGCAGTTCTTCGTCGACCGCTTCCGCTCGCTGCGCTGGTCGATCCTGACGCCGGAGGGCTCGCTGCACTGGGACGGCGAGACGCTCGCCCGCGGGCCCGCAGCCAGCCGCGACGACGCGCCGAAGACCGACGACTTCGAGGCCGGCTGGCGCGGCTACTACGAGGCGGCCTTCAACCCCGCCCGCCTCAACATGCGCGCGACCAAGGCCGAGATGCCGAAGAAATACTGGCGCAACATGCCCGAGGCGCAGGCGATCCCCGAGATGATCCGAACCGCCCCCTCCCGCGTTGAGGCGATGATCGAGAGGGAGGCGCAGATGCCCGCGAAGCGCGATCCGCAGAAGGCCGTCGCCGCCATGGCCCGCCAGGAGCCCGGCAGCCTCGAGGAGCTCAACCGCATCATCGCGGCCTCCGAGCCGCTGGTGCCGGGCGCCACCCGCGCCGTGCTCGGCGAGGGGCCGGTCGGGGCGACCTGGGCCTTCGTCGGCGAGCAGCCGGGCGACCAGGAGGACTTGGCCGGCCGCCCGTTCGTCGGGCCCGCCGGCCAGCTCCTCGACCGGGCGATGGCGGAGGCGGGCATCGACCGCCGCGAGGTCTACGTCACGAACGCGGTCAAGCACTTCAAGTTCGTGGTGAAGGGCAAGAAGCGCATCCATTCCAAGCCGACGATGGGCGAAATCAAGCACTACCGCTGGTGGCTCGGCCGCGAGCTCGACTTCGTCGCGCCCCGCGTCGTCGTGGCGCTCGGCGCCACCGCCGTCACGGCGCTCGCCGGGCGCGCGATGCCGCTGATGGCCAACCGCGGGCCGACGACCTTCGAGAACCGCAAGGGCTACATCACCGTGCACCCGTCGTATCTGCTGCGCGTCCCCGATCCGGAGGCGAAGGCGGAGGCCTATGCCCGCTTCGTCGCCGACCTGCGCGAGATCCGCGGCCTCGCCGCCTGACCGCTCAGATGAGGAGAAGGGCGGCGACGACCAGCCAGGCGAGCAGCGGCACCAGGAGCCAGGCGGCGAGCGGGCTCTTCCGCGGCAACCACAGCGTGAGCGCGAGGCCGTAGACGAAGGTCACGACGGTGCCGGCCACGGACACCGCCTGGAGCTCGAAGCCGGCGGTATAGAACGGATAGGCGAGGCAGAGGAGCCCGAGCCCGACCAGCGCCGCGCGGTCGCGCGTCGTGTCCGCCGGCGCCCGCACCAGCGCGGCATAGGCGCCGCCGAAGCAGGCGAAGATCAGAACCCAGACCGAGCCGATGAACCAGCCCGGTGGATCGGGGTCGGCGGCGTCGCCCTGCAGCCCGAGGGCGGCGACGACGAGGTTGCCGAGGATGACTGCCGCCACCGCCACCGCGACCGGCCCCCAGCGATCCCGCGCCAGAACGTTGCCCATGAGCATTTCCTTCTCCGCGCGGA
>SKOX01000358.1 GCA_007119835.1 Paracoccaceae bacterium | reverse complement strand
GCGGCGGCCGGCCCTGCGGTCGCCGGCGGGGCGATGTTCGTCGTCACCACCGACGGTCGGCTGCACGCTTTCCAATAGCGCCGCGAGGGGCTAACACGGGCCGCGTCGGCGCGGTTGCGCGCCCGTCGCCCGTCGCGAGGCACGATGTCCTTCACGCTCGCCATCGTCGGTCGCCCGAATGTCGGCAAGTCGACGCTGTTCAACCGGCTGGTCGGCCGCCGCCTCGCGCTGGTCGACGACAGCCCCGGCGTGACCCGCGACCTGCGCGAGGGCGAGGGCCGGCTCGGCGGCCTGCGCTTCGCCGTCGTCGACACGGCCGGGCTCGAGGAGGCGGACGCGGCCAGCCTCCAGGGCCGGATGCGGGCGCTGACCGAGCGCGCGGTCGACCTCGCCGACATCGTGCTCTTCCTGATCGACGCCCGCGCCGGCGTCACCGCCACCGACGAGGCGGTGGCCGAGCTCCTGCGCCGGCGCGGCGCCCGGGTGCTCCTCGCCGCGAACAAGGCCGAGGGCCGGGCCGGCGAGCCGGGCGTCATCGAGGCGTGGGGCCTGGGTTTCGGCGAGCCGATCCCGCTCTCGGCCGAGCACGGCGAGGGGCTCGAGGATCTCCACCACGCCCTGCGCGAGGCGGCCGACGCCCTCGCCGTGGCCGTCCCCGGGGCGGCCCCGGAGGCGGCCGACGCGGAGGCGCCCGAGGACGAGGGCGCGCCGGACCGGCCGGTCCAGATCGCCGTGGTCGGGCGGCCGAACGCCGGCAAGTCGACGCTGGTCAACGCCATCCTCGGCGAGGACCGCCTGCTGACCGGTCCCGAGGCCGGGATCACCCGCGACGCGATCGCGGTCACCGCCGACTGGGGCGGGCTGCCCATCCGGATCTTCGACACCGCCGGCATGCGCCGCAAGGCGAAGGTCCAGGAGAAGCTCGAGAAGCTCTCGGTCGGCGACGCGCTCCGCGCCATCCGCTTCGCCGAGGTCGTGGTCGTGCTCCTCGACGTCGAGGCGCCGCTCGAGAGCCAGGACCTGCGCATCGCCGACCTCGCCGAGCGCGAAGGCCGCGCCGTCGTCGTCGCGGTCAACAAGTGGGACCGCGCCACCGACCGGCGCGCCACCCTCGCCGCCCTCGAGGCCGGCGTCGAGCGGTCGCTGCCGCAGCTGCGCGGCGTCCCCGTGGTCGCGGTCTCGGCGCTGACCGGGCGCGGCATCGACCGGCTGCGCGACGCGGTGGCGAAGGCGCATGCCGTGTGGAACAGGCGCGTGCCGACGGCGCGGCTGAACTCATGGCTCGCCGAGCAGGTCGCGGCCCACCCGCCGCCGGCGCCCGGAGGGCGGCGCATCCGCCTGCGCTACATGACCCAGGCCAAGAGCCGGCCGCCGACCTTCGTCGTCTTCGCCTCCCTGCCCGAGGCGCTGCCCGAGGACTACCGGCGGTTCCTCGTCGGCGGGCTGAGGCGCGACTTCGACCTGCCGGGCACGCCGGTGCGGCTCCTGGTGCGCGGCGGCGACAACCCGTACCGCGACCGCCGGACGTCGCGGCCGACCACCCTCGACAAGCACCGCCGCCGGCGGCGGTGAGGCCCGGGGCATCGCGAGGGGTGGAGGCAGCGGACCCGCGGGGGCCGCGGGTCCTTGGCGGAGCGGCCTGTTGGCCGCGCGACATGTTCCCCCGCCCGTTGGCGGGGGCCCCGGTCCTGCCCGATAGGGTTTCTGCCTGTATGAAAGCCGCAAGCGGGCGGCGCGGCTACTCCACGGTCACCGACTTCGCGAGGTTGCGCGGCTGGTCGACGTCGGTGCCCTTGGTCACCGCCGTGTGGTAGGCGAGGAGCTGGGCCGGCACCGCGTAGAGCATCGGCGCCACGAAGGGATCGGCGCTCGGCATCGCGAGCGTCCGCCAGGCGCCCGCGCCGCCCCGGGCGAGCCCCTCGCGGTCGGAGACGAGCAGCACCCGCCCGTCGCGCGCCATGACCTCCTGCATGTTCGACACCGTCTTGTCGAACAGCGGGTCCGAAGGCGCGAAGACGATCACCGGCACCGTCTCGTCGATCAGCGCGATCGGCCCGTGCTTGAGCTCGCCCGCCGCGTAGCCCTCGGCATGGATGTAGCTGATCTCCTTGAGCTTCAGCGCGCCCTCGAGCGCGAGCGGGTAGAGCGGGCCGCGGCCGAGGAAGAGGATGTCGCGCGCCCGGGCGAGTTCGCGGGCCACGTCGTCGATCTCGGGCTCGAGTGCGAGGGCCCGCGACATCAGCCCCGGCAGCGCCGCGAGCGCGCCGGCGAGCCGCGCCTCGCCGTCCGCGTCGAGATGGCCGCGCGCCCGCGCCGCCTCGATCGCGAGGACGGCGAGCGCGGTGAGCTGCGCCGTGAACGCCTTGGTCGAGGCCACGCCGATCTCGGGGCCGGCGAAGATCGGCAGGACGTGGTCGCTCTCGCGCGCGATGCTGCTGGTCTCGACGTTGACGACGGAGACGATCGCGGCGCCCTGCGACCGGGCGTAGCGCAGCGCGGCCAGCGTGTCCGCCGTCTCGCCCGACTGCGAGACGAGGAGCGCGAGGGTGCCGGGGCCGACGGGCGGCTCGCGGTAGCGGAACTCGGAGGCGACGTCGATCTCGACGGGCAGCCGCGCCAGCCCCTCGAACCAGTAGCGCGCCACATGCGTCGCGTAATGCGCCGTGCCGCAGCCGATCATCAGCAGCCGCTGGGCGCCCGCCCAGTCGAGCCGCGAACCCGACGAGACCGAGCCGCGCTCGCGGTCGAGATAGTGGTCGAGGGCCGCCGCGATCACCGAGGGCTGCTCGTGGATCTCCTTGGCCATGAAGTGCCGGTGCGGGCCCTTCTCGGCATAGAGGTTCTCGAGCGGGACGTGGCGGATCTCGCGCTCCGCCGGGCGACCGCCGGCGTCGAAGATCTCGACGCCGTCGCGGGTGACGGCGGCATGGTCGCCTTCCTCGAGATAGGCGATGCGGTTCGTCAGCGGCGCCAGCGCCAGCGCGTCGGAGCCGACATACATCTCGCCGTCGCCATAGCCGATCGCCAGCGGCGAGCCGCGGCGGGCGGCGACGATCAGGTCGTCCTCACCCTCGAACAGGAAGGCGAGCGCGAAGGCGCCCTCGAGCCGGGCGAGCGTGGCCCGCGCGGCCTCCAGGGGCGGCAGGCCCGCCCGCAGCTCCCGGGCGCACAGGCCCGCCACCGTCTCGGTGTCGGTCTCGGACTCGAAGCGGTGGCCGGTCCGCTCGAGCTCGGCGCGGAGCTCGCGGAAGTTCTCGATGATGCCGTTGTGCACCACCGCCACCGGCCCCGCCCGGTGCGGGTGGGCATTGCTCTCGGTCGGCGCGCCGTGGGTCGCCCAGCGGGTGTGGCCGATGCCGGTCTGCCCGCGGATCGGGTCCTCCACCAGCAGGTCGGAGAGCGCGATGAGCTTGCCCACCGCCCGCCGCCGGTCGAGCCGGCCGTCGCGCACCGTGGCGATGCCCGCCGAGTCGTAGCCGCGGTACTCGAGGCGCTTGAGGCTCTCGAGGATCAGGGGGGCCACCTCGTGGCGGCCGAGGATGCCGACGATCCCGCACATCAGTCGCTGACCTTCCGCTTGGCGGCGCGCAGCCGCTCCATGAGCTTCGCCCCGAGGCCGGGCTTCGCCTCCTGCCGCGCGCGGGCCACGGCGAGATCGCCCGGCGCCACGTCCCGGGTGATCGTCGAGCCCGCGCCGACCACCGCGTCGGCGCCGACCCGGACGGGGGCGACGAGCGCGGTGTTCGAGCCGATGAAGGCGCGCGGCCCGATCTCGGTGCGGTGTTTCGACACGCCGTCGTAGTTGCAGGTGATGGTGCCGGCGCCGACGTTGGCGCGCTCGCCCACCTCCGTGTCGCCGATATAGGCGAGGTGGTTCGCCTTGGCGCCCGAGGCGAGGACGGCGTTCTTCACCTCGACGAAGTTGCCGACGCGCGCGCCGTCGCCGACCTCCGTGCCGGGCCTCAGCCGCGCGAACGGGCCGACGATCGCGCCGGCCGAGACGTGGCAGCCCTCGAGGTGGCAGAACGCCTCGATCCGGGCGTCGGTCTCCACCGTGACGCCCGGGCCGAAGACGACGTTGGGCGCGATCGTCACGTCGCGACCGACATGGGTGTCGTGGGCGAAGAACACCGTCTCGGGCGCGGTCAGCGTCACGCCGTTCGCCATCGCCTCCGCCCGCGCCCGGGCCTGGAAGGCGGCCTCCGCGGCGGCGAGGTCGGCGCGGGAGTTGACGCCGAGGGTCTCGGCCTCGCCGCAGGCGATGACGGCGGTTGCGAGGCCGCGCGCGCGGGCGAGCGCGACGACGTCGGTCAGGTAGTACTCGCCCTTGGCGTTGTCGGCGCGCACCGCGCCCAGCAGGTCGAGGAGCGTGCCCGCGTCCGCCGCCATCAGGCCCGAGTTGCACAGGGTCTCGGCGAGTTGCGCCGGGCTCGCCTCGGCCGCCTCGACGATCGCCTCGAGGCTGCCGTCGGGGGCGCGGATCAGCCGGCCGTAGGCGCCGGGCTCGGCGGCGTGGAAGCCGAGCACGGTGATCGCCGATGCGCCCTCCCGCCGGCTCGCGCGCATCCGCTCGAGCGTCTCGGGCCGGATCAGCGGCGTGTCGGCGAAGAGCACGAAGACGTCGCCCTCGAAGCCTTCGAGCGCCGGCGCGGCCTGCAGGACGGCGTGCGCGGTGCCCTTCTGCTCGGCCTGCTCGACCAGGCGGATCGTCGGGTCGAAGTCGAGCGCGGCCTCGCCCACCGCCGCGCCGCCGTGCCCGGTGACGACGATCAGCCGGTCGGGATCGAGCGACGCGGCCGTGGCGAGCGCATGGTGCAGCAGCGGCGCGCCGGCGAGCGGGTGCAGGACCTTGGGCAGGTCCGAGCGCATCCGCGTGCCCTGACCCGCGGCGAGAAGGATGACGGCGTTCGGCATGCGTCCCCCGGAGGCTTTCGGCAAGCTGTAGCAGCGGCGGAGGCCAGCGCAAGGCTGGCCTGCGGTCTTGGTTTGCTTTCCGGGCTTCGCATCGCGCCCGGGATGTGGCAGGAGGCGGCGGACCACGGGAGGCGCGATGCGCACGGCGATCTTCGATCTCGACGGCACACTGGCCGACACCTCGGGCGACCTGATCGCCGCGGCGAACGCGACGCTGCGCGAGGCCGGCATCGCGGGCGAGCTCGCCACCGGCCAGGACGAGGCGACGGCGCTGCGCGGCGGCCGCCCGATGCTGCGGCTCGGCCTCGAGCGGGCGGGGCAGGGGGTGGACGAGGCGCTCGTGGAGGCGCTCTACCCGCGGCTGCTCGAGCATTACGCTCGCGCCGTCGCCCACCACACCCGGCTCTACGAGGGTGCCGAGGCGGCGCT
>SKOX01000056.1 GCA_007119835.1 Paracoccaceae bacterium | reverse complement strand
GCGGCGATGTAGTCCCGGCCGTCCTTCGAGTGGACACGCAGCGTGTGCGGCGTCTCGTCCATGATGCTGACATTGTCGCCGGCCAGTTTCATGAAGTGCGAGGCGACGGTGTGTCCGAGCCCCCGGCTGCCGAAATGGACGCCGATCCAGATGCTGTCCTCCTCGTCAGCGAAGACGTCGACGTAGTGGTTGCCCGAGCCGATGGTGCCGAGCTGCTCCTTCGCCTTGTTGTAAAGGACCGGGTTGGCCCTGAGGAAATCGATCCGCCAAGCCGAGCTGTCGAACAGCTCGTGCTCCACCGGGATCTCGTTCTTGCGCCCCATCCCGAAGGACAGGTTCCCGAAGAGCGCCTCCGCGATCTGGGGCAGCGCGTCCCGGATCTGCGACAGCTTGATGTCGAGCTTCACCGCCTTGTTGCCGCAGGCGATGTCGAAACCGACGCCGGCGGGCGAGATCCTGTCCTTGTAGACGGCGACGCCGCCGACCGGCATGCCGTATCCCTTGTGGTTGTCGGCCATGAGCAGGACGGCCTCCGCCTCGCGCAGGCAGTTCTCCGCCTGCGCCACGGCGCCGGCATCGGCCCCGCCGAAGATCGTTACTTTCCTCATGCCGTTCACGTAGCGACGATCCGCTGCATCGCCACCCGGTCTTGCAAGAAGGGCTACCGTGGTCCGGGAGGAGCATTGCTGGAACGGCTCGGAATGGACGCCGCCGCGCATGCGGGCTAGGAAAGTCCGATGAAACCGATGTTGGAAAAGCACCTCGCGATCCTGCGCCGCCACATGGTCGAGGTGATCGGGATCCACATGGACCTGATGAGCGACGATCTCGGCAAGAGCGACCTCGACCCGCGGGTTGCCGCAGCGTTTAGGCAGGTGCCGCGCCATCAGTTCGTGCCGGCGCAGATCGCCGCCCTGGCCTATCACGATACGCCCCTGCCGATCGGCTTCGACAAGACGATCTCCCAGCCGTTCATTGGTGCGCTCATGATCGACCTGCTGGATCCTCAGCCAGGCGACTCGGTTCTCGAAGTCGGGACCGGGCTCGGCTATCAGGCGGCGGTTCTCGCCGGGCTCGCAGGCAGCGTGTGGAGCATCGAGGTCGTGGAGGAATTCGCCCTGGCGGCCCAGTCACGCCTCCAGGAGTTCGGCCTCACGAACGTGGCGGTTCGCGTCGGCGACGGGTCGCGCGGTTGGTCCGAGCATGCGCCGTTCGACAAGATACTGGTCACCGCCGCGGCGAGGCAGGTGCCCGAGGCCCTTGCGGACCAGCTTAAGCCCGGGGGGAAAATGGTCATTCCGCTCGGGCCGGCCGAGGCTCAGACCCTGACGCTCGTCGAGAAGGGTCCGGAGGGCCAGATGAAGCTGCGCGGGGTCCTTCCCGTTCGGTTCACCCAGCTTGAGACGTAGCGCCGCACCCGAGCCGAAGACCATCGGCCGCGTCGCCCACGAGATCGTGGGCGCGCGCGCTGCCGAATGGCGCACCCGACCTGGTGGACAACGCCGCGATCATCGCGGGACGCTCGAGCCGCCGCGGTCATGGCAGGCGCAGGCATGCGGCGCGTGCCTACCTTTCTCGATCCCACGCCCTGAGCTGTCTGCGCGCGTCCGTTTCCGTGCAAGCCGCGACCCAAACAGGAGGAACGCCCGCATGGACCTTTCGCGCTTTCTCGACGTGCCGGCCGACAACGCCGCCGTCTGCGGCCACAATGCGACGCTGCGCGAGCCGATCGCGCCGGACGGCACGCCCGAGCTCGGACGCCACTACACCGTTCCGGCCCGGCAGGGGCGCGCTGTTCGTCTCGGCGCCGGCCAGTCGATCCGCATCATCAACCCCTACGGCACCCAAGTTTGCGACACCTGGGCGTTCAGCGCGCGCAACCGGGCGGAATACCTTTCCTGGCCGCACGCCCGCGCCTGGCTCAGCCGCGTCGTTCCCCGCGTCGGCGACGTGCTCGTGACCAACCGCCGCCGCCCGATCCTTACGCTGACCGAGGACACGTCGCCTGGCGTGCACGACACGCTGATGGCCGCCTGCGACCTCTTCCGCTACATGACGCTCGGCGCCGAGGGCTACCATGACAACTGCTCCGACAACCTCCGCATGGCGATGATGGCGATCGGCGAGCCCGTCGCCCACGTGCCGCAACCCTTCAACGTCTGGATGAACATCCCGGTCCACCCGGACTGGAGCGTCGAGTGGCGGGCGCCGGTCTCGCAGCCTGGCGCCTCCGTGACCCTGCGCGCCGAAATGGACTGCATCGTCGCGATGTCGGCCTGCCCGCAAGACATGATCCCGATCAACGGCGAGGACATGACGCCCGTCGAGGTCGCGTTCGTCGTGGAGGGCTAGCAGCGCGCGATGTTACGGGCGACGGGAAGGTGCCAGTCGCCGGATCTAAATGACGCTTCGGGCATGTTCGAAGCCCGATGGCCGCACCCGGAACATCCCGTCGCGACCCGTGGTCGTCAGCCGCTCAGCTGCGACGCCCGGCGGCTGGCTCCAGGGCCGCGACCAGGGTTTCCGCCCGTGCGCGCCCACTATGCCGGGCCAGCGCCTCCGCGCGCGCGCGGCGTGCGATCCGGTCCCGCAGTTCGGTCCCCTCGTCGAGGATCGCGAGAACGTCTTCCGCCGCATCGGCGACGAGGACGGCCTCGCCGACGGGCAGATAAGCCTCGAGCCCCGGCCAGCGGTCGGAGATCGCCGGCGTGCCGCAGGCCGAGGTCTCGAACAGCCGGACGCTCGGCGCCCAGCCGGTGGCCACCATCTCGGCCCGCGTCACGTTCAGCGTGTAGCGCATCGCTCCGTAGAAGCCGGCGTGCTCGCTCGGCGGCAGGTGCTCGATCCGCTCGACATTGGCCGGCCAGTAGATTTCGGCCGGGTATTGCGGCCCCGCCACGACGAAGCGCAGCTCCGGCCGCCGCCGCGCCGGCTCGATCAGCAGCCGCTCAAGCGCCGGCTGCCGGTCGGCGCTGTAGGTCCCGAGGTAGCCGAGGTCCCAGCGCAGCACACTCCCGGTCGGCCGGTAGAGGCTCGGATCGACCCCGCACGGCAGCGACACGGCCCTGCGCGCGCCGAGCGTCCTCTCGAGGCGGTCGAGGACCGGCCCGCCGGTGAAGGACAGGTAGCAGTCGAAGGCCGGGACCAGCCGGGGCTCCAGATAGTCGCACGCGCCTTCGGCAAGCCGCGCGAGCGTCACCGGCGTGTCGATGTCGTAGTAGGCGACCGGCCCCGCCGCGCGCGCCAGCACCCAGTCCGCGACCGCCACCCCATCCGGCACGTAGGAGCCGACCACGACGCCGTCGGCGCCCGCGATCAGCCCGGCAAAGCGCTCGAGGTCGCCTATGTCGTCGTAAAGATGCAGCCGGGCGAAGTCCGGCGCCGGCAGGTCGCGGTTCGCCGCGTACCAGGGCACGTCGCGCTCGAGGAACACCGCCTCGTGCCCGAGCTCGGCGAGGCCCTTCAGGAGCGCGCGGTAGGTCGTGGCGTGCCCGTTGCCCCAGGACGAGCTGAGCGACAGGCCGAGAAAGACGTAGCGCCGGCCCATCACGCCGCCTCCGCCTTGCGCGCGGCAAGCTCGCCCAGTGTCGCCTCGACCGTCAGCGCCCGGAGGTCGTAGGTGTGCTCTGCCAGCACCCGCTCCCGCGCCGCCGCGCCGACCGCCCGGGCCCGCTCTGGCGTCAGCCCCGCCAGCGCCTCGGTCACGTCGCGCCCGTCGCGGGCGACGATCACCTCGCGCCCCGGTGCGAGGATCGTCTCGATGCCCTCCCAGGCATCAGTGACGAGGCAGGCGCCGGCACCGGCCGCCTCGAAGACCCGCGTCGCCGGCGAGAAGCCGCGGCTCGCCATCGACTCGCGGCTGATGTTGAGCACCGCGCGGGGCGTGCAGTTGAAGGCGTTGTGATCCGCGGTCGGGACGTGCCCGAGCACCCGGACATTGCGCGGCACCGCGCCGGGCTCCCAGCCCGCTCCGCCGAGCAGGAACCGCGCCTCCGGCAGCGCCTCTGCCGGCCCGAAGAAGAAGCGCCCGACCCGCGCCTCGCGATCGGGAAGCCGGTTGCCGAGGAAGGCGAGGTCGGCAGCGAAACGCGGATCGGGCGGCACCGGATGATGCGTCGTCGGATCGAGGGCATTGAAGATCGAGACGCAGGTCCGCGCGCCGAGCCGGCGGTAGTCGGCCTCGACCGACACGCCGCCGCCGTAGGTGAGCACGCCGTCGAGCCCCGGCAGCGCCCGGCGCAGCAGATGCTCCGGCTCCACCTCGAGCAGCGCGAGCGTCGCCGGCGCGTCCACGTCCCAGAAGATCCTGAGCGCGTGCGGGGCCGCCGCCGCCGTGACCGCTGCCAGGATCTCGTCGTCGAGCACGCCGACGCCGCTCGCCTTCACCACCACGTCCGCATGCGCCGCCTCGGCTGCGACGCCGGCGAGGCCGGCGGCGTCGGGCCGCCAGACGACGACCCGGCACCAGTCGGGGGGCTCGATGTCGCGCCGCTCCTGCCGCCCGAAAGCGTCCGGCTCGTAGAAGGTGACGGCATGCCCGCGGGCCGCAAGCGCCCGGATCAGGCCGCGATAGTAGGTCGCGGCGCCGTTCCAGTAGCTCGAGAGCAGGCTCGATCCGTAGAAGGCGATCCTCATGCCGCAGGCGCTCCAACCGTCGCCGCGACCGGCCGGACCGCGAGGCGTCCGAGGATCGCGAGAAGCTCGTCCACCCGGTGCGCGCAAGTGTGCCGCGCCAGCACCCGCTCGCGCCCCGACGCCGCGACGAACGCCGCGCGCTCGGGATCGGCCAGCAGCCCGGCGATGGCCCCCTGCATCGCCGCGCCGTCGGGCGCCGCGAGGAAGTCCTCCCCGGGGCGGAACAGGCCCTCGGCGTCGTCCCAGGGCGCGGAGACCAGCGGGATGCCGCAGGCGAGCGCCTCGAAGACGCGGATGGTCGGGATCCCCGGCAGCGTCTCGACGTAGTGCCGGCGCGGGACATGCACCGTCACCCGATGCCGCGCGAACACCTCCGGCACCCGGGCGTTGGGGACCCAGCCGCCGAAGCCGAGCCCCGCCGCCGCGACCGCCGCCCGCGCCTCGCGCGGATAGCGCACCCCATGCACCGTGCCGCTCAGACCCAGCGCCCGCGCGGGCTCAAGCAGAAACGTCGCGAGCTCCGCCGTCCGCTCGCCGTCCCCCCAGTTGCCGATCCAGACGAGGTCGGCGCCGCGCTCGATCTCCGGCCGCGGGCGGAAGAGGCGGGCGTCGGCCGCCTCGTGCCAGACATGCACCGCGTCGGCCCAGCCCCGGCGCCGGTAGGTCTCCGCCAGAACCGCGCCGAAGGCGAGCACGCCGTCGTAGCCGTCGAG
>SKOX01000026.1 GCA_007119835.1 Paracoccaceae bacterium | reverse complement strand
CGGCGACATGGGCGCGCTCGACGAGGACGGCTTCCTGACGCTGCACGACCGCTCGAAGGACGTGATCATCTCCGGTGGGTCGAACATCTACCCCCGCGAGGTGGAGGAGGTTCTTCTCCACCACCCGGACGTCCACGAGGTCGCCGTCGTCGGCCGCAGGCATCCCGAATGGGGCGAAGAGGTCGTCGCCTTCGTGACCTCGGCGCCCGGCGCGCGCATCGACCCGGCGGCGCTCGACCGCCACTGCCTCGAGCATGTCGCCCGCTTCAAGCGGCCGAAGGCCTATGTCGTGGTCGAGGACCTGCCGAAGAACAACTACGGCAAGGTCGTGAAGACCGTGCTGCGCGAGCGCCTGGAGAAGGAGGAGCAGGATGGACCGCATGCTTGAGGGAAGGACCGCGCTCGTCACCGGCTCGGTACAGGGCATCGGCCTCGCGATCGCCGAGGCTCTCGCCTCGGCCGGCGTGCGGATCGCGGTGCACGGCCTCGCGACGCCCGAGGAGGCCGCCGCAGCCGAGGCGCGCGTCCGCGACGCAGGCGCGCCCGAGACCCGGTTCTTCGACGCCGACATGCGCGACCCGGACGCCATCGGAGCGATGATGGCGGACGTAGAGGCCTGGGGCGGCGTCGACATCCTGGCAAACAACGCCGGCATCCAGCGGACGGTGAGCCTCGCCGACGCCACGCGGGACATCTGGGACGCGGTCCTGGCGGTGAACCTCAGCGGCACCTTCCACACCATGCGGGCGGCGATGCCACGCATGGCTGAGGCGGCTACGGGCGGGTGATCAACATCGCCTAGGTTCACGGGCTGGTCGCCTCGCGCGACAAGGCACCCTATGTCGCCTCGAAGTTGTGGCTCGTCGGCATGAGCCGCGTCGCGGCGCTGGAATACGCCGCAGCCGGCGATCGGGAGAAGGGCGGGGTCACCGTCAACTGCATCTGCCCCGGATGGACGGAGACGGCGATCATCGAGCCGCAGATTGCCGCTCGGGCGGACGCGCACGATGGCGACCGCGCGGCCGGCATTGCGGAGCTGCTCTCCGAGAAGCAGCCCTCAAGGCGGATGTCGGAACCCGCCGAGATCGGCAGCCTCGCGCTCTGGCTCTGCTCACCCATGGCGCACAACGTGACTGGAACCGCCACCCCTATAGACGGAGGCTGGACCGCGCAGTAACGAGACGGCTCGAGGTTCGGGCGCCGACGAGCAAGCACCGTTGGCAAAGCCTTCGCAATTGCTTCGACGACGCCCAGCCCGCCGGCGCGAACGCGGTAGGAGGCACAGGTGCCGCCGGTCTACGCCGTGCGCTGCGGCGGCGTACGGGCTCGACTTGGCCGAGCCAACCGCGAGGCGAGTGGCCGTTGACGGAGTGCTGCAAACGCAGCACACGCGCTTCGCCGAATGGCGGCTATGGGCCGAGCCTGTGTGGAAACTCGGTTCATGATGGCGACGAGAGCGGCGCGGCGGACGAGACGCCCGAATTGCGTCCAGGAGGCCGCCGAGGGCATCTGCTGGGCGCTTATGGCGCCTCGGCGCCGAGGCCAGGCTCGCGTCGAGGATTTCACCCGACATCGAAATGTGGCCCACCTCGCGGATTGCCCGGTCGAAGCGGGCGAAGAGCGCCTCAATCGCGTCCGCACTGCTCGGGCGCGCGGTGGACACGGCTCAACCTCCACTCCGCCGAGCCCGCCCTTCTTCGACCATGCCGACACAGATGCGATGACACGAACCGGCGGAGTGGTCCTGCTTGAGGGTACACAGAACCTTAACGCCGTAGTCGTAAAAGTGTTAATTGGGGCCGGTAGGGCAGGAGGGCAGCCAGGCCGGTACCACGGCCGAGCCATGCCCGGCCTGGCGCGAGACCGTTCACCGTCCGGAGGCGCGCCCCCATGAAAGACACCACCGATCACATCGTCGATCCGAGCTACGACTACGAGTCCAAGCCCTGGCACGAGCACGGCGACGAGCGGCCGAGCAACTTTTCGCCGAACCCGACCTTCTACGACGTCTGCGAGCAGCGCTTCTCCCGGCGCCGCTTGATGCAGGGCGGCCTCGCCGCCGCGGTCACGAGCGTCTACGGCCTTTCCTTCGCCTCGAACGCCTTCGCGCGCGATCTGCCCGCCGACCTGATCGGCTTCGAGCCGATCATGACCAGCGAGGCCGACTCGATCGAGGTGCCGCCGGGCTACCGCGCCCAGGTGATCTGCCGCTCGGGCGAGCCGATCTCGGGCGACATGCCGGCCTATCGTCGCGACAACACCGCGGCCGAGCAGGAGCACCAGATCGGCCAGCACCACGACGGCATCCACTTCTTCCCCGTCGACGGCTCGTCCGAGGACGGCTACCTCGTGATGAACCACGAGTATATCGAGCCGCGCTATCTGCACGGCGCGTTCGAGGGCCGCGCGCTCGGCTCGGGCGAGGTCGTCTACCTGCCCGAGGAGACCACGGTCCAGGCCGAGACCGATCCGCCCGCCGAGATGCAGGAGCTGCTCTCCGCGCCGGGTTCGGCCGCGATGGTCGGCGACGGGCAGGCCGAGGTCGATGTTGCCGAGGTCGAGGAGGCGATCGAGGAGGCGCTGACCCAGCACCGCGACCGCGACCAGGTGCTGAAGGAGCTCTACGCCCACGGCGTCAGCATCGTGCGCGTGCGCAAGGGCGAGAGCGGTGAGTGGTCGATCGTCGAGGACCCGCTCAACCGGCGCATCCACGGCATGACCGAGATGGAGATCGGCGGCCCGGTCCGCGGCCACGATCTCGTCAAGACCAGGTTCTCGCCCAACGGCACCCGCACGCGCGGCACGCTCAACAACTGCGCCCACGGCGTGACGCCATGGAACACCTACCTCGCCGCGGAGGAGAACTGGGCGGGCTACTTCACCAACACCGACACCCTCGACCAGAAACCCGACCAGCCGCGCGAGCACGCCCGCTACGGCGTCGCCTCGAACGGCACCGGCCGCTACGGCTGGAACCTTGCGCGGGGCGGCGAGGACGAATTCGTGCGTTTCGACGCCAGCATCCGAGGGGCGGACGCGACCGAGGACTACCGCAACGAGCCGAACAATTTCGGCTGGGTGGTCGAGATCGACCCGTTCGATCCCGAGAGCGTGCCGGTCAAGCGCACGCATCTCGGCCGCTATGCCCATGAGGGCGTGGTCTTCGGCCCCGTCGAGGCGGGCAAGCCGATCGTCGCCTATGCCGGCGACGACGCGCGGTTCGAGTACATCTACAAGTTCGTCTCGGCAGCGACCTACGATCCCGAGACGACGGACGGCTCGATCCTCGACGAGGGCACGCTCTATGCCGCGAAGTTCAACGACGACGGCACCGGCGAGTGGCTGGCGCTGCGGCCAGGCGAGAACGGCATCACCGATTTCGCCGACATGGGCGAGCTTCTGGTCAACACGCGGGCGGCGGCCGATCAGGCGGGCGCGACCAAGATGGACCGCCCGGAATGGGGCGCGGTCGATCCCAACACCGGCGAGGTCTACTTCACGCTGACCAACAACACCCGCCGCATCCAGTCGCAGGTCGACATGGCGAACCCGCGCGCGAACAACCAGTTCGGCCACATCATCAAGTGGCGCGAGCGGACCGAGGACCACACCGGGACCGAGTTCGACTGGGATCTCTTCGTGATCGCGGGCGGCCCCGATACCTCGGCGGACCTCAAGGGCAACCCGCTCGACGAGACCAGCATCTTCGCCGCCCCCGACGGGCTCTGGATCGATCCCGACAGCCGGGTCTGGATCCAGACCGACATCGGCGAGAGCGCCCAGAACGTGGGCGATTTCGAGCAGTTCGGCAACAACCAGATGCTCTGCGCCAACCCGGTGACAGGCGAGATCCGGCGCTTCCTCACGGGGCCGATCGGGCAGGAGATCACCGGCGTCATCACCACGCCCGACCAGCGGACGATGTTCATCAACGTCCAGCACCCCGGCGCCACCACGACGGCCGAGGACTACGCCGCCGGCCGCCACCTCAGCCACTGGCCGGACGGCGGCGACGCCTGGCCGCGCTCGGCGACGGTGGTTATCACCAAGGAGGACGGCGGCGTCATCGGCACCTGACCTGCGACGGCGGGCCGGCGGACCAGCGTCCGCCGGCCAACGCCCCAGGCGATCGTGAGCAGCGTCCCGGGCGATCCGCTGGCGAAACACAGTCGGAACGATCTACTCTTCCGGCATCGATCGCCGGATCCAGGAAAACAGCTGCATGACACGCACGCTGACCGCCTGCCTTCTTGCCGCTACCACCCTTTCAGGCGGCGCCGCGGCCCAGACGATCCGCATCGACGGTGCCCACATCCTCTATCCGCTGATGACCGACGCCGTCCGCGCCCAGCCGGGCCTCGTCGCGGATCTCGACTTCTCCAGCACCGCGGAAGGGCTCGACAGGCTCTGCGGCGGAGAAGTCGACATCGTCATGGCCGACCGGCCGATGCTCGACGAGGAGGCCGGCTTCTGCACCGAGACCGGCGTGGAGGCCGTCGAGTTGCCGATCGCCCTCGACGCGGTCGTCCTCGTCGCGAACCCGGCCGATGCCTGGCTCGAGGCCCTGACCCTCGACGAGGTCGAACGCATCTGGGCGCCGGCAGCCGAAGGCGAGGTCCGCCTCTGGAGCGACGTGCGCCCGGGCTGGCCGCAGACCGCGCTCGCCCTCTACGGCCCCGACCAGGACGCGCCGGCCAGCGCCCAGCTGGCGGAAGGCCTCTTCGGTCAGCCGCTCGGCCTGCGCGCCGATTATGCCGCGATGGACGATCTGGACCTCCTCGCGCAGGCGGTCTCGCGGGAGGAGGGGGCGCTCGCCTTCATGGGATTCGCCGGTCTGCTTTCGCATGGCGACATCGTCCGCGCCCTCGCGCTCGACGCGGGCGGCGGCGCCGTGGCGCCCGAGCTTTCGTCGATCCTCGACGGCACCTATCCGTTCGGTCGCCTCTACCGTCTCTATCTCGCCCGGAGAGCGGCGGCTCGTCCGCAGGTGCAGTCGTTCCTCCAGCCGCTTCTCGCCGAGATGCCCGACCGCGCAGCCCGGAGCGGCCTCGTCCCGCTGCCGGACCGGGCCTACGAAGCCGTGGCGCGGCATCTGGAGGACGGCGACACGACCCGGATGCTCGGCACGGACCTCTTCGATCCGGCGCTCGCAGGTACGGCTCGCTGATCGGACGCCGGGCAGCATCATCTGCCAGGCGCCCCGCCTGCTTCAGCCGCCGGTAGCACCCAGCCGTCTGCGACCCGCATGCGGAGCGGGCCGGCGCCTCGGCCAGCACAGGCTCGACCAAAGGCTTGAGCTCGATCACCGGCACATCCTTCGGCGCGCTGCTGATCCGCGTGCGGTCGCCCAGG
>SKOX01000382.1 GCA_007119835.1 Paracoccaceae bacterium | reverse complement strand
GGGCTCGCGATCCTCTTCACCCAGTCGCGGCTGGTGGAGATGTCGTTCTACCCCTACGCCGTGATCCTGCAGGTGACGCCGGTCGTCGCCATCGCGCCGCTGATCTTCATCTACGTCGACAGCCGGATGGCGGGGCTCCTGATCTGCGCCTGGCTGGTCGCGTTCTTCCCGGTGCTGTCGAACACCACGCTCGGGCTCAACTCGACCGACCACAACCTGCGCGACCTGTTCCGGATCTACGGCGCCTCGCGCTGGCAGACGCTGCGTTTCCTGCAGCTTCCGACCGCGCTGCCCTACTTCCTCGGCGGGCTCAGGATCGCGGGTGGGCTCGCGCTGATCGGGGCGGTGGTGGCGGAGTATGTCGCGGGCACCGGCGGGATCGGGTCGGGCCTCGCCTTCCGCATCCTGGAGGCGGGCTACCGGCTCAACATTCCCCGCATGTTCGCGGCCCTCATCCTGATCGCGCTGACCGGGGTAGTGATCTTCGCGGGGCTTTCCTTCCTGAGCCACATGCTGCTGAGAAAGTGGCACGAGAGCGCGATCAAGCGGGAAGCATGATGGACTTCAGGACATTGCCGGAGGCGCCGGCGCTGCGGCTTCGGAACCTCACGGTGCCGGGCTGCCTCGTCGGCGAGGCGGGCGATCTGGTGCGCACGGCGCTGACGCTCGCCGACGGGCGGATCGTCGAGGACGCGCCGGGGGCGGTCTCGGTCGACATGAAGGGCGCGATGGCGCTGCCGGCCTTCGTCGACATGCACGTCCATCTCGACAAGGGCCACATCTGGCCGCGGGCGGCCAACCCGGACGGCAGCTTCATGGGCGCGCTCGAGACGGTGGCCGCCGACAGGGCGGCGCACTGGTCGGCCGAGGACGTGCGGGCGCGGATGGAGTTCGGCCTGCGCTGCGCCTTCGCGCACGGGACGCGGGCGATCCGCACCCATCTCGACAGCCTGCCGCCGCAGGACGCCATCACCTTCCCGGTGTTCCGCGAGCTGCGCGCCGAATGGGCCGACAGGATCGATCTGCAGGGCTGCTGCCTCGTCGCCATCGACCGGGTCGAGGCGGAAGGGCCGTTCCGGCGCACCGCCGACATCGTGGCGGAGGCGGGCGGCGTTCTCGGCGCCGTCGCCTACCCGATGCCCGACCTCAAGGACCGGCTCCGGGCCTTCTTCCGCCTGGCCGCCGAGCGCGGCCTCGCGGCGGATTTCCATGCGGACGAGACCAACGACCCCGCGGCCGCGACCCTGCGCGCCATCGCCGAGGTCGTGATCGAGACCGGGTTCGACGCGCCGGTGACGGTCGGGCATTGCTGCAGCCTCGCCGTCCAGCCGGAGGCCGACGCGCTGGCGACGCTCGATCTCGTGGAGCGCGCCGGGCTCTCGGTCGTGTCGCTGCCGATGTGCAACCTCTACCTGCAGGACCGGCAGGGCGGGCGGACGCCGCGCTGGCGCGGGGTGACGCTCGTCCACGAGATGAAGGCGCGCGGCATCCCGGTCGCCTTCGCCTCGGACAACACCCGCGACCCGTTCTACGCCTACGGCGATCTCGACATGCTCGAGGTGATGCGGGAGGCGACGCGGATCGCCCATCTCGACCATGCCGAGGCCGACTGGGTGCAGGCCTTTTTCGCCATGCCGGCCCAGGCCTGCGGCTTTCCGCTGCCCTCGCTCGCCCCCGGCGCGCCGGCCGATCTCGTGATCTTCCGGGCGCGGAGCTGGACCGAGCTCTTCGCCCGGCCGCAGGCGGACCGGATCGTGCTCCGCCAAGGCCGCGCCATCGACCGGCGGCTGCCGGACTATGCCGAGCTTGACCACCTGATGGAGAGGACATGACCGACATCGCCGCCGCCAGGGCCGCGCTTGCGCATCTCGAGATCGACGACAATCCGGTGTCGGTCAGGGCCAAGAGCCGGGATTTCTTCTGGTACTCGCCGGTGCTGAAGGCGCGGATGGAGCATCTCAGCGGCGACTTCGTGGTGGCGCCGCGCAGCGAGGCCGAGGTGATCGAGGTCCTGCGCGTCTGCTACGCCCACGATGTCCCGGTGACGACCCGCGGTGCCGGCACCGGCAATTACGGCCAGGCGATGCCGATGGCGGGCGGCTGCATCCTGCACATGAAGAACATGGCCGCCGTGAAGGCGGTCCATCCCGGGCGGGTGATCGTCGAGCCGGGCTGCCTGCTCAAGGACCTCGACGCCGCCTGCAGGGCGCATTCGGGCCAGGAGATCCGGATGTTCTCGTCGACCTGGGCCACGGCGACGATCGGCGGGTTCATCGCCGGCGGCTCGGGCGGGGTCGGCTCGGTGCGCTGGGGGAGCCTGCGCGACATCGGCAACATCATCCGGCTCCGGGTCGTGACCATGGAGCCCGAGCCGCGGGTCCTCGAGTTCCGCGGCGAGGAGCTTGCCCGCGTCAGCCACGCCTACGGCACGAACGGGATCATCACCGAGGTCGAGATGCCGCTCGCGCCGGCCTACGACTGGATCGGGCTGTTCGTCGCCTTCGACCGGTTCGAGGATGCCGCGGCCTATGCCCTCGACATCGCCAACGAGGACGGGATCCTGATCAAGCTCTCCGCCGTCTTCGAGGCGCCGATCGCGCACGACTACTTCCTGCGGGTGAAGCCGCATGTCGGGGCGGGCGACCACCTGGTCGCGCTGATGGTGGCGCCGCACGCGATGGACGGGTTCCGGACCTTCACGG
Source organism: Paracoccaceae bacterium (assembly GCA_007119835.1). Lineage (GTDB taxonomy): Bacteria > Pseudomonadota > Alphaproteobacteria > Rhodobacterales > Rhodobacteraceae > Amaricoccus. The sequence goes on along the minus strand of SKOX01000382.1, from coordinate 2,673 downwards.
CGCGGCGGAAGGCGGCGCGGGTGATCTACCGGTCGGACGAGAGCGCCTGGGAGCGCGACCCGGGGCCGGTCTTCGAGTATGGCTGGAACCACACGACGCTCAGGGCGCTGAAGGTCGATCCGAGCATCACCTACCTGCAGGTCCGCTACGCCTACCCCGACCACATGGCGAAGGTGGCGCGGGTGCGGGAGACCTTCGGGGCCGAGGTGCTGCAGCATCTCGAGGTGATCCGGGAGAACGGCCGCGCGATGTTCGCGGGCCTGCCGATCGTGAAGTTCACCGACGAGGCGCGGCTCGACGAGATCGTGCGGCTCCACGAGGAGCTCGGCTGCATGATCTTCAACCCGCACCGCTTCACGCTCGAGGAGGGGGGGCGGCAGACGGTGGATGCGCGCCAGCTCGCCTTCAAGCGGGAGGCCGACCCGAAGGGGCTGCTCAACCCGGGCAAGATGATCGCCTGGGAAGACCCGCACTGGGGCTACGAGCGGATGTACAGCTACGGGGGCATGAAGGCGGCGGAATGATGCCCCGTGGATGTGAGCGGGCCGGGATGTCCAGCCGTGGACGTGCGGCCAGGGTGTTGATTGCAGGCAACAGTGTCGTGGCCGCTAATCGGACGGAGAGCGGTCGGCGGCAGCGCGGGCGGGGCGTGCGGCTCGGATGACCCGGGCGCTGGTGCTCTTCGCCCATCCCTGCCCGGAGAGCTTCTCGGCGGCGCTGCACCGGGCGGTGGTGGAGGCGCTGCGCGGGCGCGGCTGGGAGGTGGACGACTGCGACCTCAACGCCGAGGGCTTCAGCCCGGTGCTGACCGCCGAGGAGCGGCGCGGCTACCACGACGTCGCGGCGAACACGCGGCCGGTGCTGCCTTACGTCGAGCGGCTGCGGGCGGCCGAGGCGCTCGTCCTGGTCTTTCCGGTGTGGAACTTCGGCTTTCCGGCGATCCTCAAGGGCTTCTTCGACCGGGTCTTCCTGCCCGGGGTCTCCTTCCGGCTCGAGGCGGGGCGCGTGCGGCCGAACCTGACGCAGATCCGCCGCCTCGCTGCGGTCACGACCTATGGCGGCACGCGGCTGCGGGCGATGCTCGCCGGCGACCCGCCGCGGCGGATCGTGACGCGGGCGGTCTGGCACGTCACGCGGCCCGAGCGGCTGCGCTACCTCGCGCTCTACGACATGAACCGGGCGACGGACGCGCGGCGGGAGGCCTTCCTTGGCCGGGTGCGGGCCGAGATGGCGGCGCTCTGAAATGCGGGCGCTGGTGCTCTACTGCCACCCGGAGCCGGCGAGCTTCACGGCGGCGGTGCGCGACACGGTGATCGAGCGGCTCGAGGCCTCGGGGGCGGAGGTGCGGCTGCGCGACCTCTACCGCGAGGGCTTCGAGGCGGCGCTGGGCGCGCGCGAGTGGCGCGACTATGCCGACATCGCGGCGGACCGCTCGGCGGTGGCGCGCGACATCGCGGACCTCGCCTGGTGCGACACGCTGGTCTTCGTCTACCCGACCTGGTGGTACGGCCTGCCGGCGGTGCTGAAGGGCTGGCTCGACCGGGTTATGCTGCCGGGCGTCGCCTTCGGAATGCCGGACGGCCCCGGCGAGACGATCCGGCCGGGGCTGACCCACGTCACGCGGCTCGCGGTCTTCACCACCTGCGGCGCGAGCCGGTGGCTCACCTGGGTCGTCGGCGCGCCGGGCAGGCGGACGCTGCTGCGCGGCGTGCGCCTGCTCTGCGCGCCGCGCTGCCGGACGGCGTTCGTGGCGCATTACCTGATGGACAGCTCGACCCCCGAGAGCCGTGCGCGGCACCTCAGCCGGGTCGGGCGGGCGGTGACGCGGCTCGCCGGCGGCCGCCCGGTGCTGCGGCCGATGCCGGCCTGACGGAAGGACGCCGAATGCGACGCCTCGACTGGATGGACCACCCCGCGCGCGCCTTCGCCGCGATGGACCCGGCCCGCACCGTCGCGGTGCTGCCGACGGCGGCGGTCGAGCAGCACGGGCCGCACCTGCCGGTCGGCGTCGACACCCACATCGCGGAAGGCATGCTCGCCGAGGTGCGCCGCGCCTGCCCGGACGACCTCGACCTCATGATCCTGCCGGTGCAGGCGGTGGGCAAGTCGAACGAGCATCTCTGGGCTTCGGGGACGCTGTCGCTGTCGGCGGAGACCGCGCTCCGGGCCTGGACCGAGATCGGGCTGTCGGTGGCGCGGGCTGGCCTGCGGAAGATCATCCTCATCAACAGCCACGGCGGCAATCTCGACCTCGTCTCGATCCTCGCGCGCGAGCTCAGGGTTCGGGCCGGGATGCTGGCGGTCAAGGCGCAGTGGGGCGCCTTCGGCCAGCCCGAGGGCCTCTTCCCGCCCGAGGAGAGCCGCTACGGCATCCATGGCGGCGACATCGAGACCTCGCTGATGCTGGCCTTCCGGCCGGATCTCGTCGACATGGGCCGGGCGCGCGACTTCCGCTCGAGCGCCGAGGCTGCGCCGGTGCCGCCGGTCGGGCCGGTCGCCTACGGCTGGATCGCGTCGGACCTCAACCCCGAGGGCGTCGTCGGCAATGCCGCGGCCGCGACCGCCGAGAAGGGGCGGGCGACGGCGGCGCAGTATGCCGCGGGCTTCCTGGCGCTGGCCCGCGAGGTGGCGGCGCTGCCGCTCGAGGGGTTTGCGCCGGCGGGGTGATCGCGG
>SKOX01000051.1 GCA_007119835.1 Paracoccaceae bacterium | reverse complement strand
GCTGGCGGGGCTCACCGTTTGCATTTCCCCCCGCCGGCAGGCTAGGGAGCCCGGAAGCATCTCTCCGGCGGGTTCCCGATGGCGTTCTTCTCCAAGCTCAAGGAGCGTCTCTTCAAGTCGTCCTCGAAGATCGACGAGGGCCTAGAGGCGATCATCGACGAGGCGCCGGATGCCGCGGCGGGCACTGCTGCCCCGGAGCCGCGCGAGACAGCCGCACCCGACCCGCAGGCCCCGGCCGCACCCTCCGCCACCTCCCCGGTCCCGCCCACGCCGACCGGAGAAACGGCACCGCCGCCGGTCGCACGCCCCGTACCGTCGCCGCAGCCCGCACCGTCGCCGCAGCCGGAACCACCGCCGCAGCCCGAGCCGTTGCCGCCGCCCGAGGTCGAGGCCCCGGCCGAGGCGCGTCCCGGCCTCATGGGCCGCCTGTTCGGCCGGGCCGCGCCGGAGAAGACCCGCGTCCTCGACGACGCCATGCTCGAGAGCCTCGAGGAGCTGCTCATCCAGGCCGACATGGGCGTCGAGACCGCGCTCAAGGTGACCGCCAACATGGCCGAGGGCCGCTACGGCCGCCGGATGAGCGCGTCCGAGATCAAGCGCCTCCTCGCCGCCGAGATCGCCGCGATCCTCGAGCCGGTGGCGAAGCCGCTGCCGATCTATGCCAAGCGCCCGCAGGTCGTCCTCGTCGTCGGCGTCAACGGCTCCGGCAAGACCACCACCATCGGCAAGCTCGCGAGCCAGTTCCGCGGCGCGGGGAAGTCGGTCGTCATCGCCGCCGGCGACACCTTCCGCGCCGCCGCCGTCGAGCAGCTCCAGATCTGGGGCGATCGCGCCGGCGTCCCGGTGATGACCGCGCCGCAAGGCTCCGACCCCGCGAGCCTCGCTTTCGACGCGATGGCGAAGGCCGAGGCCGACGGCGCCGACCTCCTGCTCATCGACACGGCTGGCCGGCTGCAGAACCGCGACGACCTGATGGCCGAGCTCGCCAAGATCGTCCGCGTCATCCGCAAGCGCGACCCCGAGGCGCCGCACAACACGCTCCTCGTGCTCGATGCCACGACCGGCCAGAACGCGCTCAACCAGGTCGAGATCTTCCGCAAGATCGCCGACGTCACCGGCCTCGTGATGACCAAGCTCGACGGTACGGCCAAGGGCGGCGTGCTGGTCGCGCTCGCCGACCGAGTGGGCCTGCCGATCCACGCCATCGGCGTCGGCGAGGGGATTGACGACCTCGCCCCGTTTGATCCCGAGGACTTCGCCCGCGCGCTCACCGGAACGGAGGCGTGAGCGACCTGATCGTCGGCCTCGAGGGCACCCCCGAGGCCGCGCTGGTCGCCACCCTCCTCGCGCTGCTGGCCGCCGTCAGCCACGCGGTCTTCGGCGCCCTGCAGAAGGGGAAGCACGACCCCTGGCTCAGCCGCGGCGCCATCGACGCATCCTACTGCCTGATGGCGCTGCCGGTCGCGCTCTTCCTCGTGCCATGGCCGCAGGGCTGGGAATGGGCGATCCTCGCCGGAGCGATGGTCATCCACCTCGGCTACAAGCTCGCGCAGGCGATGGCCTATTCGCGCGGCGCCTTCACGGTGGTCTACCCGATCGTCCGCGGCACCGGGCCGCTCGTCACCGTGCTCGCCGCCGGATTCGTCTTCGGCGAGGTCTATTCGGCGGTGCAGTGGTCGGGCGTCCTGCTGCTCTCGGGCGGCATCTTCGTGCTCGCCGGCCTTAACATCGCCCAGGCGGGCGTGGGGCGGGCGGTGCTGGTCAACGCCGTCTGGCTCGCCTTCCTTACCGGGCTCTTCACCGCCGCCTACACCACCTACGACGCCTACGGCATCCGGGTGACGCCCGATCCGTTCACCTTCCTCGCCTGGTTCTTCGTGTTCGACGGGCTGATCTTCCCGTGGATCGCCGCCTGGCGCTACGCCCGCATGACCTCGCCGCCCGATCTCAGCGGCCTCGTCCGCCGCGGCATCGCAGGCGGCCTCGTCGCCTACGTGAGCTTCGGCTCGGTGATGCTCGCGACCCGGCTCGACAAGGTGGGCCAGGCCGCGGTCCTTCGCGAAACCTCCGTGGTCTTCGCGGCGCTGATCGGCTGGCTCTACCTTAAGGAGCGGGTGGGCCTCGCCCGCGGGGCGCTCGTCGCGCTGATCGCGCTCGGAGCGATCGTGGTGGAATTCGGCTGACGGCTCGGGTAAGGGACGCCGCCATGGCGCACCGCACCATCCACCCCCTGCTGAAGCTCGCCCTCGAGATCGGGCCGATCGGCGTCTTCTTCCTCGGCTACCGCTGGGCGACGGTGGACGAGACGCTGCCGATCGAGGAGCAGCAGCTCGAACAGATCCTGTTCGCCACGCTGCTTTTCGTGCCGGCGATCGTCGCTTCGGTCGTCTTCATGCGGCTCTGGACGGGCAAGCTGCCGCGGCTCGCGCTCTGGACCGCGATCCTGGTGACGGTCTTCGGCGGGCTGACGCTCATCCTGCGCGACGACACCTTCGTGAAGATGAAGCCCGCGATCAACTACACGCTGTTTTCCGCGATCCTCGGCTTCGGGCTGGCGCGCGGGCAGAGCTACCTCAGCTACCTGATGGACGAGCTGATCCCGATGTCGCGCGAGGGGTGGGTGACCTTCACCCGGCGGATCATCGTCTTCTGGCTCGTGCTAGCGGTCCTCAACGAGATCGTCTGGCGGCAGTTCGGGACCGACGTGTGGGTGAACTTCCGGACCTTCGTGCTGCCGGCGGCGAACTTCGCCTTCATCATGAGCCAGCTGCCGCTCTTCCAGCGCCACGCGCTTCCCGAAAAGCGCTGAAAGCGTGCGGGGTCCGGCGGTGTCCGCGGGCGTGTCCGCACGCGGACACGCCGCAAGTCGCTAACTGATGACGGCGGTACCGCGGCGGATCGTGACCGCGGCCAGCGTCCCGGCGTCAGAAGTCGGCGAGCGCCCGGAGGTCCATCGCCTCGATGTGGGCCTGCATCGCCTCGATCGGCGCGCGGCCGGACGCCTGAACCAGCACGTTGCCGCCGACGACCCCCTGGATCTCGCCCTCCGAGACCGCGAAGGTCTGGCGCTGGATCCGCACGCTGCGGTCGCCGCCGAGCCCGGCCATGCCGGAGAACATCGCCGCCATGCCGCTCACCATCGGCGAGTTCGCGGTGAGCGTCAGGGTGAATTCTTCGCCGTTCCTGCGGTAGCTCGCGGCGGCCATCGTCCCGCCGCCGAGCATCGCCATCGGCATGCCCCCGGCCTGCACGTCATCCAGTTGCCGCGTCCAGCCGTCGAGCGGCTCGGGCAGGTGGCCCACCAGCATGTCGGCTTCCATCTCGCCGAGGAGCCGCAGGGCGTATTCCAGATCCTCGCGGGCGATGGTCGGGTCGCCCGCGCGATAGGCTTCGAGCGCGCTCTCGACGACCTCCTCGAACTCGTCGGCGAGCGCCGGCTGACCCAGCGCCAGCACGGCCACAGCCGCTGCCGCAATCCTATGCCGCATCGTTCTGCCCTCCCTTTCTGAGCTTCGTGTTTGCATCAAGCACAGTCGGTGCCCGGCGATTAAGGAACGGTTGCACCGCCGGCCACGCGCCGGGATCAGTCAGCCTCGACCGCCTGCCGCTGCTCGCCGAGGCCGTCGATGCCGAGGCGCATGGTCTGGCCGGGCCGCAGGAAGACCGGGTCCGGCTTCACGCCCATGCCGACGCCGGGCGGCGTGCCCGTCGCGATCACGTCGCCGGGCTGAAGGCTCATGAAGTGGCTGAGATAGCTCACGATGCGCGCGACGCCGAAGACCATAGTCTGCGTCGTTCCATTCTGGAAGCGTCGGCCGTCCACCTCGAGCCAGAGGCCGAGGTTCTGGGGGTCGGGCACCTCGTCGGCGGTGACGAGCCAGGGGCCGATCGGCCCGAAGGTGTCGCAGCCCTTGCCCTTGTCCCAGGTTCCGCCGCGCTCGATCTGGAATTCGCGCTCCGAGACGTCGTTGACGACGCAGTAGCCCGCCACGTGGTCGAGGGCGTCAGCCTCGGCGACATACTTGGCGGGGCGGCCGATGACGACGCCAAGCTCGACCTCCCAGTCCGTCTTGGTCGAGCCGCGCGGGATGCGCACGATGTCGTTCGGCCCGATTATGGCACTCGTCGCCTTCATGAATAAGATCGGCTCGGGCGGGACGGGAAGGTTCGATTCGGCCGCGTGATCGGCGTAGTTGAGGCCGATGCAAATGAACTTGCCGACGCGCCCGACGCAGGGGCCGATGCGGGTGCCGGCGGCGACCGCCGGCAGGGAGGCTGCGTCGACCTCGCGCAGGCGCGCGAGTCCGTCGGGCGTCAGGACCTCGCCCGCGATGTCGTCCACCACGCCCGAGAGGTCGCGGATCGTGCCGGTGCCGTCGAGCAGGCCGGGCTTTTCCCGGCCGGGGGCGCCGTGGCGCAAGAGCTTCATTTTTCCCTCCTTCTGTGATCGGTCGCGCGGGCGCGCGCTTTGTCGGCGGCCAACCTAGCCGAGCCTCGCGCCGGAGGCCACGACCCTGCACGTCTATCATGGCGGCGAGCAGGGGCCTTCGCTGCAAGCCGGAATGGGGCGGCTCGCGCGCTGCGTGCGATCCTGCTGCGAAAGGGCGATGAGCGGAAGCGCTCAGCGGCCGGCTGCACCGCTCGCGCCGAGGCCGAGGCTCATGGCGGTGTGGCGCAGCGGGCCGAAGCCGTGGAGCAGGCGAAGGCCGGTGCGGCGGAGATCGCGCAGGGAGATCGTCTCGGCCATCGCCGCGCGGTTCAGCACGTCGATGCCCGCGACCCGCATCAGGATGTCGCCGTGCCGGGCGCGGTGGTAGCGGGCGAGGACCTCCGGCGCGCCGATGTCGCGTCCGGCGTCGCGCTCTTCGGTGCAGAGGTCGATCAGGGTGGCGATGTCGCGCAGGCTCATGTTCAGGCCCTGTGCGCCGATCGGCGGGACCACGTGGGCGGCTTCGGCCACCAGCGCGGTGCGCGGGCCGTCGAGCCGGTCGGCCACCTGGCTCACGATCGGCCACAGGCGGCGGGGCGAAGCGAGGCGCAGGGTGCCGAGGACGCCGCAGGCCCGGGCGTTGAGCTCGGCCTCGAAGTCGGCCTCGGGCATCGCGTTGAGCGCCATGGCGCGCGGGCCGGTCTCCATCCAGACGACGGCGGAATGGTGGCGCCCGTCCCGGTCGGGCAGCGGGACGAGGGTGAACGGCCCGCCCGTGCGGTGGATCTCGGTCGAGATGCCGTCGTGGGGCAGCTCGTGGGTCACGGTGAAGACGTTGGCCTTCTGCCCGTAGCCCCAGCGCCGCGCCGGGATGCCGACGGCCTCGCGCACGAAGCTGTCGCGCCCGTCCGCCGCGACAACGAGCCGCGCCTCGAAGGCCTGCCCGGTCGAGAGGCGCACGATGGCGCCGGCGGTGCGCGGCGTCACCCGATCGACGCGGGCAGGCGCGAGCAGGCGGGCAACCGGCAGCGCCGCGAGATGGGCGACCATCTCGCGGCGCAGCAGCCAGTTGGGCAGGTTGTAGCCGAAGCTCTCGGCGCCGATCTCGCTCGCCTCGAAGTCGGCGATCTCGCGCAGGGCACCGGTGGGGCCGCCGGCGTCGGCGAGCCGCATGACCCGAAGCTCGGCTGCGAAGGGCGACAGGCGCGCCCACAGCCCGGTGCGGCGGAAAAAGTCGACCGACGGCTGAAGAAATGCGGTGCTGCGCAGGTCCGAGCCGGCCGCCTCGGCCTCGGTGACCGGCGGCACCGGATCGACGCAGACGGCGGTGAAGCCGGCTGCGGCGAAGCCGGCCGCCGCCGAGAGCCCGGCGACTCCGCCGCCCGCCACCAATATGTCGATCCGTTCGCGCTCCATACTGCGTGTTCTAGGCCTGCGGTGCGTCCGGTGGAAGGGGCTGCGACAAGCCTGGCACGGGTGGAGTGGCGCCCGCCACGCCGCCCGCCAACGCCGGCGCCGCGGCGTGATCACGCACCGGAAGGCCGTGATCACAAAGGGGAAGCCTCTTGCAATCCGGCGCCAGACGCGGTTCAAAGCGCCGTGATCGCGGGAAGGTCGCGCCGGTCCGGGCCACCTGTCCGCTGTAACGAGGGGGAGTCAGCATGGCCGACGTCAATCGCGGGAAGCGCCCGCTTTCGCCTTTCATGCTGGGGCAGTACTACAAGTTCCAGATCACCTCGGGGATGTCGATCGCCCACCGTCTTTCGGGCATCTTCCTCGTGTTCGGCGCGATCCTGGTCGTCTGGTGGTTCTCGGCGGCGGCCGCGGGGCCGGAGGCCTTCGCCCGCGCCGACGGCTTCCTCACCTCGTGGTTCGGCATCATCTTCCTGCTGCTGCCGTCGCTCCTGGCGTTCTGGTATCACTTCCTGAACGGGATCCGGCACCTGGTCTGGGACATGGGCAAGGGGCTCGACATCCCCACGGTCTACAAGACGGGTTACGCCGTGATGGCCGGCACGGTGATCCTGAGCCTCCTGACCCTGATCATCGCCTTCTGAGGAGTCGCACCATGTCCCAGCCATCCGGGTTCCGGACACCCCGACAGCGCGCCCAGGGCCTCGGAGCCGCCAAGGAAGGCGTCAGCCACTGGTGGGCCTCGCGGCTCTCCTCGATCGCGCTCGTGCCGCTCGGCATCATGTTCATCATCCCGTTCGCGGATGCCCTCGGCACCAGCCACGCCGAGGTGGTCGAACTCTACGCCCAGCCCTTCCACGCGGTCGTGGCGATCCTGTTCATCGGCGTGACGTTTCTGCACACCCAGCAGGGCTTGCAGGTCGTCATAGAGGATTATCTCCACGACAAGACGATCCGCACGGCGGCGCTGCTCGCCAACATCGGGTTCGCATGGGTGGTCGGCCTTTTGGGTGTCTTTGCGGTGGCGCGCATCGCGCTTGCGGGCTGATCGGGAGAGGAAAATGGCGGCTTACGACTTCACCGATCATGTCCACGACGTCGTCGTGGTCGGCGCCGGCGGCTCCGGTCTGCGGGCGACGCTGGGGATGGCCGAGCAGGGGCTGCGGACGGCCTGCATCACCAAGGTCTTCCCGACGCGTTCGCACACGGTGGCGGCGCAGGGCGGGATCGCGGCCAGCTTGGGCAACATGGGGCCCGACAGCTGGCAGTGGCACATGTACGACACCGTGAAGGGGTCGGACTGGCTCGGCGACACCGACGCGATGGAGTACCTCGCGCGGGAGGCGCCGAAGGCGGTCTACGAGCTCGAGCATTACGGCGTGCCGTTCTCGCGCACCGAGGACGGGCGGATCTATCAGCGGCCCTTCGGCGGGCACACCACGGAATACGGCGAGGGCCCGCCGGTGCAGCGGACCTGCGCGGCGGCGGACCGGACGGGACACGCGATCCTGCACACGCTCTACGGCCAGTCGGTCAAGCACAATGCCGAGTTCTACATCGAGTATTTCGCGATCGACCTGATCATGACCGAGGACGGCGTGTGCCAGGGCGTCCTCGCCTGGGACATCACCAACGGCACGCTGCACCGGTTCAACGCCAAGATGACGGTGCTGGCGACCGGCGGCTACGGCCGGGCCTACTTCTCTGCGACCTCGGCGCACACCTGCACCGGCGACGGCAACGGCATGGTGGCGCGCCAGGGGCTGCCGCTGCAGGACATGGAGTTCGTTCAGTTCCACCCGACCGGCATCTACGGCGCGGGCTGCCTGATCACCGAGGGCGCGCGCGGCGAGGGCGGGTACCTCACGAACTCCGAGGGCGAGCGCTTCATGGAGCGCTACGCGCCGACCTACAAGGACCTGGCGAGCCGCGACGTGGTGTCGCGCTGCATGACCATGGAGATCCGCGAGGGCAGGGGCGTCGGGCCGCAGAAGGACCACATCCACCTGCATCTCAACCATCTGCCGCCGGAGGCGCTGAAGGAACGGCTTCCCGGCATCTCGGAGAGCGCCAAGGTCTTCGCCGGCGTCGATGTGACGAAGGACCCCATCCCGGTGCTGCCCACGGTGCACTACAACATGGGGGGCATACCGACGAACTACTGGGGCGAGGTGTTGAGCCCGACCGAGGACGATCCCGACCGGCTGCTTCCGGGCCTGATGGCCGTGGGCGAGGCCGGCTGCGCCAGCGTGCACGGCGCGAACCGGCTCGGCTCCAACAGCCTCATCGACCTAGTGGTGTTCGGCCGCGCCGCGGCGATCCGCGCCGGTCGCGTGGTTGAGCGGGAGCGCCCGAACCGGCCGCTGAACGCGGCGTCCGTCGATCAGGGCGTGGCGCGTTTCGACAAGCTCAGGCACGCGAGCGGCGGCACGCCGACGGCAGATCTGCGGCTGAGGATGCAGCGGGTGATGCAGGAGGACGCCGCGGTGTTCCGGACCTCGGAAGTGCTGCAGCAGGGCGTCGCGCGCATGACCGAGGTCGCGCGCGGGCTGGACGACATCCGGGTCACCGACCGGTCGATGATCTGGAATTCCGACCTGATGGAGACGCTGGAGCTCACGAACCTCGTCCCGCAGGCGCTCACCACGGTCGTCTCGGCCGAGGCCCGGCACGAAAGCCGGGGCGCCCACGCCCGGGAGGACTTCCCCGACCGGGACGACGCCAACTGGCGCAAGCACACGCTGTCGGTGGTGGAGGGGGACGGCACGACCGTAACGCTCTCCTACCGGCCGGTTCACACCGAGCCGCTGACGACCGAGGACGAGGGCGGCATCGAAGTGAAGAAGATCGCGCCGAAGGCGCGGGTCTACTAGGCGCGCGCGCACCCGACGACCCCGTCGCGCGCAGGCGCGGGAACTGGCTTGAGGAGGCCTCCATGGTCCAGCTTACCCTCCCGAAGAATTCCCGCATCGTCGCGGGCAAGACCTGGCCGAGGCCGGACGGCGCGAAAAACGTCCGCACCTTCAAGATCTACCGCTGGGACCCTGAGAGCGGTGACAACCCGCGGCTCGACACCTACTTCGTCGACCTCGACACGTGCGGGCCGATGGTTCTCGACGCGCTGATGAAGATCAAGAACGAGATCGACCCGACGCTGACCTTCCGGCGTTCCTGCCGCGAAGGGATCTGCGGGTCCTGCGCGATGAATATCGGCGGGATCAACACGCTCGCCTGCACCTGGGGCATCGACCAGGTCGAGGGCGACATCAGCATCTATCCGCTGCCGCACATGCCGGTGGTCAAGGATCTTGTGCCCGATCTCACGCACTTCTTCGCCCAGCATGCCTCGATCAAGCCGTGGCTCGAGACGAAGTCGAACGAGCCGTCGGCCGAGTGGCGGCAGTCGGTGGAGGATCGCGCCAAGCTCGACGGCTACTACGAGTGCATCCTCTGCGCCTGCTGCTCGACGGCCTGCCCCTCCTACTGGTGGAACGGCGACCGTTACCTCGGGCCGGCGGCGCTGCTGCACGCTTACCGCTGGATCAACGACAGCCGCGACGAGGCGACCGGCGAGCGGCTCGACGATCTCGAGGATCCGTTCAAGCTCTATCGCTGCCACACGATCATGAATTGTGCGAAGACCTGCCCGAAGAGTCTGAACCCGGCCAAGGCGATCGCGGAAATCAAGAAACTGATGGTCGAGCGGCGTCTCTGACGTTGCCGGAACTGGCTTGAGGGCGGCGCCGCAGGATGCCGCCCTTATCCTGTCGGGTCAGTCGGCGGCGTCCTGCTGCTCTGCCTCGGGTTGCTCCGGCGCCGGCTCCTGTGGTTGATCTGCTGCATCGTCCTCGACGGTATCGTCTTCTACGGCCGGGCCGGCCGGCTCGTCGGCTGCGAAATCGTCGATCGGCTGCTCCGCCGTCGGCGCTTCCTGCGCGCGCTCCGGCGCTTCCTGGGTAAAGAAGCCTCCAAATCCGTAGGCGAGCATGTAGATCAAGAAGGCGGCGAAGACGACCGTGCCGATGACCACGGCCGTGCGGTTGCTGCGGGGCTTCTCCGGCCCGCGTCTCGGGTCGCTCATTTCTTTGTTCTCCTCGGCCTGCCAGCGGTGTGGGCGGCGGCCGTTCCGAGTCCGGGAAACCGGCGGGAGCCACTGCCCCCGCCGGTCATAATGCGCATCGTCAGCCGGCGATCAATCGGCCGGCGGCGGGTCGCCCGGGATCGGCTCGGTCGGGTCGGCCGGGTCGGCGTCGTCGGGCGGCGGCGTCGCGTTCTGCGGTGGCACGGCCGGTTCGTCGACCGCCGGATCGTCCACCGCCGGATCGGGTTCGACGACGCCGACGGCGGGATCGGCGACCGGATCCTCCGCCACGTCGGTGGTACCGCCGATCAGCCACCAGACGAGGGCGACGAGGATGATGACCGCCACGGCGATCCCGATCCAGCGCGTCGTGCTGCTCGTCCCGCCTGATGTCGGGTGATCGTCCGGACGCGACGGGCGGTTCGGGTCGGGTCGTTTCGGGTCGGGGCGGTTCGGGTCTGCCATGATCCTTCCTTTCTCTTCAACTGAGCTTGGCGGCGGGCCGCGCGAAGCTCTTTTGGTCGGGCGACGGCAAGCGAAATAAAGGCACCAGGCGCAGCCCGCGCGCCGTGATTTCGGTCTCGCTCCCCCCCTAACGACGCCTGCAGCCTCTATGTTCCGCAACTTCCGGTGCAGGTTCGGCGCCGGGCCGGGCGCGCGGGGGATCGGCGGACGAAGGGACGCGAGGTCATGCAGATGCCCGCCGGCCTCGCTGTTGACAGCCCGGGTGGGCGTCCGTAACGCTGCATGCAACGAGGATGATAAGCAAATGGGGAGTAGATTGATGTCCGCATTGACAAAACTGCTTGGGACCACGGCGTCCGCGGCTGCCGTGAGCCTTCTGGTCCTTCCGGCGCCGGCCGAAGCACTCGACCGTGTGCGGTGGCAGGTGCCGATGGCGTTCGCCTCGACGCTGACGGCGCTCGGCGACACGATGCCATGGGTCGCCGATCAGCTGCGCCTGGTCAGCGACGGCGCGATAGACCTGCAGGTCGCGGAGCCCGGCGCAGTCATCCCGGCGCTCTCGGTATTCGAGAATGTCTCCACCGGCGCCATCGATGCCGGTTACAGCTGGATGGGCTACGAGATCGGCCAGGTGCCGGCGTCCGCCCTCTTCGGCGCGACGCCGTTCGGCCTCGAGTCGGTCGAGTACTTGGCATGGATGTATTTCCACGGCGGCCGCGACCTTCTCAACGAGACATTCGCGCCGTTCGACGTGATCCCGATCCCCTGCGGCACGATCAGCCCCGAGGCGGGCGGCTGGTTCCGGGAGCCGGTTGACGAGGTCGCGGACCTCCAGGGAATCCGCTTCCGTGCCGCGGGCGTCGGGGGTGAGATCTTCAGCGAGTTCGGCGCGTCCGTCACGATGCTGCCGGGCGGCGAGCTCTACCAGGCGCTCGAGACCGGCGTGCTCGACGGCACCGAATTCTCGCTGCCGACCGTCGATGAGCAACTCGGCTTCTATCAGGTTGCGCCGTATTACTATCTCCCCGGCTGGCACCAGCCGTCCACGAACCAGTTCCTCTACATCAACCTCGGCGTGTGGGAAGGCCTTTCGGAGCAGACCCAGGGGCTGATCGACATGGCCTGCATGGCGGGCAACGCCTACGCGATCGCCCGTGCCGAGGCGCTGCAGGGCGAGGTCCTGGCGCGGTTCGAGGAGCGGGGCGTCACGCTCGGCACGTTCGACGACGAGACGCTGCTCGCTTTCTGGGAGGCCACGGAAACCGTCATGGAGCGTCGCTCGGCCGCGGACGAGATGTTCGGCCGCGTCCACGATTCGATGCGCGAGTTCCAGCGCGAGCACGCCGTGTGGAAGGACCTCGGCTACCTCCCGCGCGACTGGATGCGTGAGAACGTGTTCAACGACGAGGAAATCGCGGAATAAGTAGCTTGTCGGGCGTCTGAACGGCGTCCAGTCCGGGTCCGGCTCCACGAGCCGGACCCTCGGGAGTTGGGGGAAGCGTCATGCCGGAGCACCGCGGGCCCGGAGAAGGCGGCACGCCCGAGGACGGTCGGAGGCCGGATTCGGAGCGTCGGCCGGCCGATGTTCCGGAGCGCGCCGACCGGCAGGCCGAGCGGCCCCGGGATGGCGAACCGAAGGCGCTGGACGAGGCGTCGCTCAATCTCGACCTTGAGGCCGTCGACGCTGCGGCGGCGCGCGGTCACGCGCTCGACTTCCCGCGCACTGTGGTTTCGGATCTCATCGACGGCCTCGTTGGCGCCTTCCACTACGTCATCAACTGGATCTGGGTGATCCTGGTCATCCTGATCGTGGCCAATGTTGTGCTGCGCTACCTGATCGGCACCTCGATGGTCTGGATGGAGGAGCTGCAGTGGCACCTCTACGCCGTCGGCTGGATGATCGGGCTGGCCTACGCGCTGAAGCTCGACGGGCATGTGCGGGTCGACGTGCTGGCGGACCGCTTCTCGAAACGAGGCCGGGCGTGGATCGAGCTCATCGGGCTTCTGCTGTTCGTGCTGCCGCTCTGCTACATCATGCTGACATACGGCTGGCCGTTCGTGGTGCGCTCCTGGCAGCTTGGCGAGGTCTCGGCGGCGCCCGGCGGGCTGCCCTACCGCTGGATCATCAAGTCGGTCATCCTGGTCGCCTTTGCCCTTCTCGGCCTCGCGGCGCTGTCACGGCTCCTGCGGGTGACCGCCTTTCTCTTCGGCCTGCCGAGGCCCCGAACCGCCTGAGCCCACGCCTGCCGCCGACCGGACGGAAGCCATAAAACGAACGATCCGCACGAGGACAGTCAATGTTCGAGACCAACGAAATCCTCGTGATCGCGATGCTCGTCAGCTTCATCGCGCTCCTCTTCACGGGGTTCCCGATCGCCTGGATCCTCGCGGGTGTCGGCGTGCTCTTCTCGGTGATCGCGGTCCTGGGCTTCGAATATCTCGACTGGGACACCAACTTCCTGACCAGCTGGCGCATCTACGGCATCTTCGTCCAGCGCATCTACGCGCAGATGTCGAACTGGATCCTGGTCGCGCTGCCGATGTTCATCTTCATGGGCCTGATGCTCGAGCGCTCGGGCGTCACCGAGAAGCTGATGGTGAATTTCGTCAAGCTCTTCGGTCGTTTCCGGGGTGGTCTTGCGCTCGCCGTCGTGCTGATCGGCATCCTTCTCGCCGCATCGACCGGCATCGTCGGCGCCTCGGTCGTGCTGCTCGCGATGCTGTCGATGCCGATCATGCTCCGGCACGGCTACAGCAAGGGTCTGGCCTCAGGCGTGATCTGCTCGGCAGGCACGCTGGGCATCCTCATTCCTCCCTCGATCATGCTGATCATCATGGCCGACCAGCTCTCCATGTCGGTCGGCAACCTGTTCTTCGGGGCGCTTGTGCCCGGCCTGATGCTCGGGGTGATCTACCTCGTCTACATCCTGCTGATGGCGCGCTTCACCTCCGCCGCGCCGCGGCCGACCGACCTCGAGCCTGTGACCTGGGAACTGGTCCGCGACACCCTTCTGGCGGTGCTGCCGCCGCTCCTCCTCATCTTCGCGGTGCTCGGGTCGATCTTCTTCGGGATCGCGACCCCGACCGAGGCAAGCGGCCTCGGCGCCTTCGGCGCAACACTGCTTGCCATTGCGAACCGCCGGTTCACCTACGCCGTTCTGAAGGAGGTTGTGGAGAAGACCACCGTCACCACCGCCTTCATCTTCGGCATCTTCCTCGGCGCGACGATCTTCGCCGTCGTGCTGCGCCAGCTCGGGGGGGATGCCTTCATCGCCGGCGCGCTCCAGGCGATCCCGTTCGGACCGAACGGGATCGTGCTGACGATCCTGTTCATCACCTTCCTGTCGGGCTTCTTCCTCGACTGGCTGGAGATCTCGCTGATCATCCTGCCGCTGGTCTACCCGGTGGTGCAGGCGCTCGGCTTTGACCTGACCTGGTTCGTCGTGCTCTTCGCGGTGACGCTGCAGACGTCGTTCCTGACGCCGCCCGTCGGCTTCTCGCTCTTCTATCTGAAGGGCGTGGCGCCTCCGGAGGTCGGGATCACGGACATCTACAAGGGCGTCATCCCCTTCGTGCTCTGCCAGGTCTTCGCGGTCTTTCTCGTCTTCGAGTTCCCCGACCTCGTGCTCTGGCTGCCGCGGCTGATGTTCGGCTGACCCCCGATACAGGCGCGGCAGCGGGGGCACACTTCGGCGGCGTACCTGACGCCGCCGCGCCGGGAGGCTTGCAAAGCAAGTCGTTCTACCCACCTACTGCGAAGCTGAGGGTGGCCGCGGGGTGACAGGCGATGTCCGAGCCGAAGCCGACCGCGCCGGCGACGCTTGGCTCGGGCGTGTCGGCAGGAGCGGCGCGCCTTTCCTTGTTCGAGACGCGATTCGAGTTGCCGATGCCGCCCCTAGCAAAACCACCCATCCTGACCCTGGCACCCGGTCGGCCCATCCCGCGCCCGTTGTCGCGACGGCTGGTGCGCGCCGCGGGTCCGCGCAACTGTGGCGACGGGATGACGGTGGGCGATCTGGTCGGGACGCTGGGGGACCGCTCCTTCGGCTGGTGCATCGTGCTTTTCGCGCTGATCAACCTGATCCCGATGCCGCTCGGCTCCATGATCATGTCGCTGCCCCTGATGCTGGTCGCCGCCCAGATGGCGCTCGGCCTGCCGAAGCTGCGACTGCCGCAGGCGGTGATGCGCCGCGAGGTCGGGCGAAAGCGCTTCCAGAAGGTCGTCATGCGCCTGCGCCCGCTCTTCCGTCCGATCGAGCGGATCGTGCGGCCGCGCCACCGGATCGTCTTCGCGCCGCGCAACGAGCAGGCGATCGGCCTGGTGCTGCTCGCGGTCTCGGTCGCGCTCTTCCTGCCATTCCCGCTGTCGGGCTGGATGCCGGCCGTGGCGCTCCTGGTCACCGGCGTCGGCCTCGTCGAGCGGGACGGCCTCGTGACGCTGGCGGGCGTCGGCCTCGGCCTCGCCGCGGTGGCGGTCACCGCCGCCGTGGCGCTCGCGCTTGTCCTCGGCGTCCATTTCCTCGCTGCCTGACCGGCGCCCCACCGGCGGACGCTTGACAGGTGGCCATGCGCAGCACGATCATTGTCGGCGGTTTTCCCGTTTGAAGCGAGTATCGCCCATGTTCCGCGCCGTCCTCCCGCTTGTCCCTCTCGCGCTGATCCTGCCCGCCTGCGCACCGGCGTCGCCCCCCGCGGCCGCGCCGCTCGCGGCGCCGACGCCCGTTGCGGCCGTGCCCCAGCCGATTGTTCTCCGCCGCTGCGACGACGGCGGAGACGGCGGCGTGCTGATCGACGGCATCTGCCTCTGACCGCCGCGCGTCCGCGGAAGGATCACGCGCGGCTGCTGGCGGAGGGACTTCCGGCTTTCCCCATGACGCGTCATGGCCTATGGAGGCTGGAAAACCGTTCAGCGTCACGAGGACCGCCCGCCATGGCAGACGACATCATCTTCGCCGACCGGATGCTCTCGCTCGGGCTCGCCCGCGTCTCCGAGCAGGCGGCGATCGCGGCGGCCAAGCTCATCGGATCGGGCGACGAGAAGGCCGCCGACCAGGCCGCCGTCGACGCGATGCGCACCCAGCTCGACATGCTCGACATCCAGGGCGTCGTCGTCATAGGCGAGGGCGAGCGCGACGAGGCGCCGATGCTCTACATCGGCGAGGAGGTCGGCACCGGGCACGGCCCCGCCGTCGACATCGCCCTCGACCCGCTCGAGGGCACGACCCTGACCGCCAAGGACATGCCGAACGCGCTCGCCGTCATCGCCATGGGGCCGCGCGGCTCGATGCTGAACGCGCCCGACGTCTACATGGACAAGCTCGCCATCGGTGCCGGCTACCCCGAGGGCCTCATCACGCTCGAGATGTCGCCCACCGAGCGCATCCAGACGCTCGCCCGCGCCAAGGGCTGCGAGCCGCACGACATCATGGTCTGCGTGCTCGAGCGGCCGCGCCACGGCGAACTCGTGCGCGAGATCCGGTCGACCGGCGCCCGCATCCGGCTGATCACCGACGGTGACGTCGCAGGCGTGATCCACTGTGCCGAGACGCATCTCACCGGCATCGACATGTACATGGGCTCGGGCGGCGCGCCCGAGGGCGTGCTCGCCGCCGCCGCGATGAAGTGCATGGGCGGGCAGATGCAGGGCCGGCTGCTCTTCCGCAACGACGAGGAGCGCCAGCGCGCCAAGGGCCACGGCATCGAGGACCTCGACCGGATATACACCCGCGACGAAATGGTGCGCGAGCACGTGATCTTCTCGGCGACCGGCGTCACCGACGGCTCGGTGGTCAAGGGCGCGCGGCGCGACGGCGAGTGGCTCGAGACCGAGACGATCCTCATGCGCTCCAAGTCCGGATCGGTCCGGCGTCTCTACTATCGCCAGAAGAACCAGTAGGCCGGACGTGGCCGTGGATCGGCCCGGCGACCGCGCTGCGATTGGCGCCGCCTCGCACGAGGGCAGGGTGCTGCACCGAGGCGGGCTGTGACCGTCGCGGCCGCGGCACTGCCGGAGGCAGGCGACACGCCGCCGCTTCTCGGCGTGGAGCGATCGCTGTGCGATTGCCGCTGGGCGGGGCTGTCGCCGGATGAGGACCGGCTGGCGCAGGCGATCGCCCAGTCGGCGGGCATCGCGGACGCGGTGGCGCGGGTGCTCGCGCGCCGGGGCCTGGCGCCGTCGGCTGCGGCGGCCTATCTCGCGCCCACGTTGCGGGACCTGCTGCCCGACCCGTCGGCGCTCCGGGACATGGACGCCGCAGCCGAGCGTCTCGTCCGCGCGGTCGTACGGTCGGAACGGATCGCCGTCTTCGCGGACTACGACGTGGACGGCGGGGCTTCGGCGGCACTGCTCGCGCGTTGGCTCCGGGTTCAGGGGCGGCCGGCAACGGTCTACGTGCCCGACCGCATCGCCGAGGGCTACGGGCCGAACGCCGCGGCGATGCGCTCGCTCGGTGCGGCGCACGACCTCGTCGTCTGCGTCGATTGCGGCACCCACGGCGCGGCACCCCTCGATGCGGCGGCCTGCGACGTCGTGGTGATCGACCACCACCAGGGCACGCCGACCCTGCCGCCGGCGCTGGCGGTGGTGAACCCCAATCGCGCCGACGAGGACGGGGCGCTCGGCCAGCTCTGCGCCGCCGGCGTCGTCTTCCTGCTTCTCGTCGCGGCGAACCGCGTGCTGCGGCGGGAGGGGCGGGAGCCGCCCGACCTGATGCCGCTCCTCGATCTGGTCGCGCTCGCGACCGTCGCCGACGTCTCGCCGCTCACCGGGGTCAACCGCGCCTTCGTCCGCCAGGGGCTGCGCGTCATGCGCGGCTGCCTTCGGCCCGGGCTCGCGGCGCTCGCGGGGAGCGCCCGTCTCGGCGGGCCGCCGACCACCTATGCCCTCGGCTTCGTCTTCGGGCCGCGGGTGAATGCCGGCGGACGCGTCGGCACCGCCGATCTCGGGGCGCGGCTGCTCGCCACCGACGACCCGCACGAGGCCGCCGCGCTGGCCGAGCGGCTCGAGCGACTGAATGCCGAGCGGCGGGACGTCGAGGCGGC
>SKOX01000261.1 GCA_007119835.1 Paracoccaceae bacterium | reverse complement strand
TCGCGGTCGCGGTCAGGATCGAGCACGAGGTTGATGTCCACGCCCTTCCGCTCGCGATCGGAGGCATCGAAGCTCACCGGCTCGCGGAAGTCGTAGCGGGTCCCCGCCACCGGCCTGATCTCGCCGGTCGGGATCAGATCGTCGTCGACGACCGTGTACTGCTTCGCCTCGACGCGCAGCAGATGGTCCCGCACGTCGGCGCCGCCGGCGAGGTTGTAGTAGTTGTGCTGGGCGAGGTTGAGCGGTGTCGGACGGTCCGGCACGCCCGCCATCTCGCAATGCAGCCGCGACCCTTCGAGGCGGTAGGTCACGGTGAAGTCGACCTGCCCCGGATAGCCGCCCTCGCCGTCGGGGCTCGAATAGGTCAGCACCACGGCGTTGGCCGAGGGATCGGCCTCCATCATCCAGACCTGCCGCCCGATCCCCTGCCGGCCGCCATGCAGATGATGCCGCCCGTAATTCGCATCGAGCTCGTAGCGGCGCCCGTCGAGCTCGAATGCGGCCTCGGCGGTCCGGTTCGCGACCCGGCCGACCACGGCACCGTGGAAGCGGGCGTGGGAGACGTAATCCTCCAGCGTGCGGAAGCCGAGCACCATCGGCAGGCTGCGGCCGGCCGAATCAACGCGCCAGTCCCGGACGCTCGCGCCCCAACCGATCACGGTCACCGCGGCGTCGGCGCTCTCGAGCGTCACCTCCTCGACGTCGCGGCCGTCGAGCCGCCCAAACCGCCGCTTCCTCATCGTCCGCTCCCCGTCCGAGCCGGTCGCCCTGCCTAGCGCAGCTGGGTCTTTACCGCCGCGCCCGCCTTGGTGAAGTCCATCCGGCCGGAGTGGTTCGCCTTGAGATGCGCCATGATCCGGCCCATGTCCCGGATCGACCGCGCGCCGACGTCCCGGATCGCGCGCTCGATCGCCCGCTGGACCTCGGCATCGCTCATCGGGCGCGGCAGGTAGCCCCGGATGATCCTGATCTCGTCGCGCTCCGCCGCGGCGAGGTCGAGCTGCCCCGCTTCCTCGTAGCCCCGCGCGCTCTCCTCCCGCTGCGCCACCATCCGCGCGAGGATGTGCCGGATCTGGTCGTCGGCGACGCCGTCGGTCGAGTCCGAGGTCTCGGCCGCGATGTCCCGGTCCTTGATCGCTGCAAGGATCAGCCGCAGCGTGCAAGTCCGGCGGCTGTCCTGCGCCTTGGCCGCCTCCTTGAGGTCGGCCGTCAGTCGCTCCCTAAGCATCCGATCCCTTCTCTGCGCCACCCCTCAGGGCACGGGCGGGTCCCTAGCATCGACAGGATGGACCCGCAAGCCCGTGAGGGCAAGGGTAATCCATTGTTCTTAAAGCGGGATTTCCGCGGCGGAAGCCCTTGATTCCACGCGGTTCTCGCTCTAGGTTCCGCGCGCACCCAGGGAGATTTGCATGACCGAGCGCAAGGGCGCCGACCGGCCGACCGCCTGCATCGTGCTGGCCGACGGCGAGGTCTTCTACGGCCGCGGCTTCGGCGCGACGGGAACGGCCGTCGCGGAACTCTGCTTCAACACCGCGATGACCGGCTATCAGGAGATCATGACCGATCCCTCCTACGCCGGCCAGGTCGTGACCTTCACCTTCCCCCACATCGGCAATGTCGGCGCCAATCCCGACGACGACGAGGCGCCGGAGCCTGGCGCGGCCGGCATGATCGTGAAGTGGGACCCGACCGAGGCCTCGAACTGGCGCGCCGCCGAGACGCTTTCGGCCTGGCTCGCCCGCCGCGGCCGCATCGGGGTCGGCGGCATCGACACCCGCCGCCTCACCCGCGCGATCCGCCTCCAGGGCGCGCCGCACGCCACGATCGCCCACGATGCTTCGGGCGACTTCGACATCGACGCGCTGCTGGTCCGCGCCCGCGCCTTCCCCGGGCTCGAGGGGGCGGACCTCGCCCGCGACGTCACCTGCGCCCAGACCTACCGCTGGAACGAGATGCGCTGGGCCTGGCCCGAGGGCTTCGTCCGGCGCGAGGGCGGTCGCCGGGTCGTCGCCATCGACTACGGCGCCAAGCGCAACATCCTGCGCTCGCTCGCCTCGGCCGGCTGCGACGTCACGGTGCTGCCGGCCACCGCCACCGCCGAGGACGTGCTCGCCCACGAGCCCGAGGGCCTCTTTCTCTCGAACGGCCCCGGCGACCCGGCCGCGACCGGCGCCTACGCGGTGCCGATGATTCGCGGCGTGATGGAGGCCCGCGACATTCCGGTCTTCGGGATCTGCCTCGGGCACCAGATCCTCGGCCTCGCGCTCGGCGCCCGCACGGTCAAGATGAATCACGGCCACCACGGCGCGAACCACCCGGTGAAGGAGCTTTCCACGGGCCGCGTCCAGATCACGAGCATGAACCACGGCTTTACCGTCGACAGCCAGACGCTGCCGAAAGGTGTCGTCGAGACCCACGTCTCGCTCTTCGACGGCTCGAACTGCGGGATCGCGATGGCCGACCGGCCGATCTTCTCCGTGCAGTATCACCCGGAAGCGAGCCCCGGGCCGCAGGACAGCTTCTACCTCTTCGACCGCTTCGTCGGCGCGATGGAGCGGCGCTGACGGCGTTAACGGTCGCGGTGCGCGGGAACCGACCGCGCGGCGACCTTTAATCCTTTGTTAAACACAGCTTATCAGACTGCCGCACCTGTGCGTGTCGCGGGGTAGCTTGGTATGGCGACGTCGGTTCCGTTCCGGCCGGTCGTGGTTGCCGGCAAGGCGGCGGCCCCGGCGCGGCCGCGGCGGCTCCTTGGCGAAGCGTTGGTCGCCTCGGGCGCGGTCTCGCAGGGCGAGCTCGACGCGGCCCTCGCCCGCCAGCGCGAGCTCGAGGCGCCGCTCGGCCGCATCCTGCTCGCCGACGCCACGATCTCGGCCTCGGCGCTGCTCGGCGCGCTCGCCGCGCAGGCCGAACTGCCCGTCGTCGACCTCATCCAGTCGCCGCCCGATGCCGAGCTGCTCGCCGGCCTCGACCCCCACGAATGCCTCGCGCTCGAAGCCGTGCCCTGGCGCCATGTCGGCGAGACCCGCATCGTCGCCGTCAGCAGCCCCGCCCGCATGGAGGAAGCCGGCCGCGCCTTCGGCGGCGGCGCCAGGCGCGTGGCGATGGTGCTCGCCCGGCCGGAGGACGTGCGCGCGGCGATCCTCGCCCGCTTCGGCCTGCGCCTGCGCGACGAGGCGACGCTCCGCTGTCCCGACGCCTACAGCTGCCGGACCATCGCCACCCGCCGCACCCGCGGGCGCATCGTCACTGTCGGCCTCGCGGTCGCGGCCGCCGTCGTCGCCGCGCCGACGGTGGCGATCACCGCGATCATGGTCTGGGTGCTGGCGATGAACCTCGCGACCACCGCGCTGCGCCTGTTCGCGCTGCTGGCCCGGCTCAAGGTCGGGCGCGCGGTCATCCATGCCGAGGTGCCGCGCCTCGCCGACTTCAAGCGGCTGCCGACGGTGTCGCTGCTGGTGCCGCTCAAGGGCGAGGCGAAGGTGGCGGGCGGCCTGATCCGGGCGCTCTCGGCGATAGACTACCCCGCGGCCCTCCTCGACGTGAAGATCGTGCTCGAGGAGGACGATCTCGGCACCCGCGCGGCGGTCGAGCGCGCCGGCCTGCCGCCGAGCTTCGAGATCGTCACCGTGCCTCGCCACGTCGGGCTCGAGACCAAGCCCAGGGCGATGAACTTCGCCCTGCCCTTCTGCCGCGGCTCGATCGTCGGGATCTACGACGCCGAGGACCGCCCCGATCCCGGCCAGATCCGCGCCGTCGTCCAGGCGCTGGGCGAGGCGCCGCCCGAGGTCGCCTGCGTCCAGGGCTATCTCGACTTCTACAATCCGGACCAGAACTGGCTCGCCCGCTGCTTCACCATCGAATACGCGATGTGGTTCCGCATCCTGCTCCACGGCGTCCAGCGGCTCGGCGTGCCGATCCCGCTCGGCGGCACCACCGTGTTCTTCCGCCGCCGCGCCCTCGAGGCGATGGGCGGCTGGGACGCGCACAACGTCACCGAGGACGCCGACCTCGGGATGCGCCTCGCCCGCTTCGGCTACCGCTGCGAGATGATCCGCACCGTCACCCTCGAGGAGGCCAATTGCGGCGCCCGGCGCTGGATCGGCCAGCGGTCGCGCTGGCTCAAGGGCTACGCCATCACCTGGGCGAGCCACATGCGCGCGCCGCACACGCTCCTGCGCGACCTCGGCCTGCGCGGCTTCCTCGGCTTCCAGGTGCTGTTTCTCGGCGCGATCACCTCCTACCTGTCGATCCCGCTGTTCTGGGCGGGCTGGGCCGCGACCTTCGGGCTCGGCCCGGCGATCTGGACCGGCATCCACGTCCCGTTCCTGATCGCCTTCCTCTCGCCGCTGGCGATCGGCCAGGCGGTCATGCTCATGGTCGCCTTCATGGCGCTGCGCGATGCCGGCCGGCTCAGGATGCTGCCGTGGCTGGCGATGCTGCCCCTCTACTGGCCGCTCGGCGCCGTCGCGGCCTACCGCGCCGTGGCGGAGCTCTTCATCAGGCCCTTCTATTGGGCGAAGACCGAGCACGGACTGACCGAGGCGCCGCCGCCGCCCGCTACCGCCCCGGCTCAGTCGCGCTCCAGCCGCTCCATGTCGAGCTTGAGCCGGGTCTCGTAGGCCCGGCTGATGTGCTCGTGGATGGAACGGTCGGCGGCGTCGCCGTCACGGGCCTCGATCGCCCGCACGATCTCGGCGTGCTCCTCGACCGTCGCCGGCCCCCGCCCCTCCGCCGCGATCGAGGTATTGGCGACCAGCGCCATCGAGCGGTGCAGCATGTCGAGCTGCTGGATCAGGTAGCGGTTGTGGCTCGCGAGATGGAGCTGCCGGTGGAACCGCCGGTTCGCCCGGGCAAGCTGGTCGGGCCGGTCCACGAACTCGCGGTCCTTCTCGACCATGTCCCACAGCACGCGGATCTCCTCGGGCGCCGCGTGCTGGGCCGCGAGGCGGGCCGCCAGCCCCTCGAGCTCGGCGCGCACGACGTAGAGCTCGCCAAGCTGGTCGTGGTCCAGCGACGAGACGACGAGGCTGCGCCCGTCGCGCGCCACCACGCCCTGGGTCTCGAGCCGCTGCAGCGCCTCGCGGATCGGCGTGCGCGACACGCCGAAGCGCTCGGCGAGCTCCGATTCCACCAGGCGGTCGCCCGGGCGGAAGGCGCCGTG
Source organism: Paracoccaceae bacterium (assembly GCA_007119835.1). GTDB lineage: Bacteria > Pseudomonadota > Alphaproteobacteria > Rhodobacterales > Rhodobacteraceae > Amaricoccus. The sequence continues at coordinate 241 of SKOX01000261.1, read as the reverse complement.
GTCGATCGCCTCGAGCACGAGGTAGTAAGGATCCTTCTGGGCGGACTGCGCCGGATGCATCGGTATACCTTGGTCGACACCGACGCCAATGTGGGACGAATGCCGGCACAAGGCAACCAAGCCACTGCACGAAAGACCCGAATCCGGCCTGCCGCAGCGCCTCAGCGCGGGATGAGAGCCCAGTAGTCGAGATCGAGCAGGACATGCGGCAGGTACTTGCCGTCCTCGCCGCGCAGGTCGA
>SKOX01000489.1 GCA_007119835.1 Paracoccaceae bacterium | reverse complement strand
TCATATTCCTTTGCCCGATCGCGGAACCGTTCGGCAAGGCCGGGTCGTCCCGCACGCTCCTTTTCTGCCAGCCGTCGCGCCAGTTCGGCACGCTGCTGGTGCGAGCGGAGGAGCGTCCACAGGATCCGGTCGGTCTCCTCGGCCTGCGCATCGAGCATGACCTCCGCGGTGAAAGCGTGTCCGGTATGGCATCGGTACCGGAGCATCCGGGCGTCGGCAATCTCCCACAGCGGCCCCTGGCACTCGGGACAGGTGAAGGGTGCGGGGGCGCCGAGTTCGTTTTCGCTGCTCATGTCGGCATGCTCCTGTGCCGCGATCGCCGCCTCGAGCCGGATGTCGCCGGGGATCAGAACCTCGGGTCCCGGCGGCTCCAGCACCAGCTGCGAGAGAAGGCCGGCCATGGCGCCGACGGCGAGGCAGTGGTCGACGTCGACATGCGCCAGCGCGCTCGCGGGCATGTCGCGGAAGGGCGCCTCGGCCGGATCCTGGACCACGGCGAGCCCGCCGCACCGCTTGATTGCCCGAAGCCCCGCCGTGCCGTCGTTGAGCGAGCCCGTCAGGACGACGCCGATCACCCGCGACCCAAAGCTGCAGGCCGCCGAGCGGAACATCGGATCGATCGCCGGGCGGGCGAGGTTCTCCCGCGGACCGCGGCGCAGCAGCAGGTGCCGGTCGTGCACGAGAAGATGGCTGCCCGGCGGCGCCACGTAGACCCTGCCGGGCTCAATCGACTGGCCTCTCTCGGCACGCCGCGCCGGCAGCGGCCCGGCCCGGTCGAGCAGGTCCGGCAGGATGCTCTCGGCGCCGACATGCAGCACGACCAGGACAGCGGCAGCAAGATCGCCGGGCAGGTCGCGCACGAGCGACGTCAAAGCAGCGACCCCGCCCGCAGATGCGCCCACGACGATCAGCCTCAGTCCGTCATCCCTCACCGTCGTTCCGTGTGTCATGTCGAGCAACGTCTGCCTGACCGCGGTGTTCCGGTTCATGATGTAAGGGTGCTCGGGCTGTAGTGCGCCTGGCGAGCCAGCTCAGGCCACCCTGCTCTGGACCGGTGGGCTGGAACGCAGCGTCGCGGGTAGCTGGGCCTCGGGGCCCGGTTCTACCGCAGATGATCAGAACGGAACCGCTCCCGAGGCAACGATCGGAACATCGTCGTGCTGGCATGTCGGCGGCCGAGAGCAGGTCTGGCCCAACCTGCCCGGTCCGCCTTTGCGGGTTTGGCCTGTCGCCCACGCTTGCCTGTCGTTGAGCTGCGTGAGACGGCGCTCCGCAGATGTCTCCCAGTTGACCCCGAGCACGGATGTCGTCGTGAGCGAGATGACGGCGTAGCGTGATGCCCGACGCGGCCTCCTTCTCCCGCCAGCGTGCGAGTTGTGCCCGCTCGAAGGCCAGAAGTGCCGGCTCGATCCCGAAGATGCGGTTGTAGACTCGGCTGATGCCCATGGCGCGGCCGGTGCCGGCGGGCGCGGGTCAAGCGCGGCGCGGCGAGTGGCGCAGGAAGAGGTTGGCCGTTGTCGTTCCGGCCGAAGTCCCACGGCAGATATGTCACTCCGGAGTGGCTCGCAGGACTTCCTACGGAGATGCACCGCACCAACACCGGATTCGGGTGAAGAATCTCCCAAGGAAAACAGGAGCCCGCCGCGTTCGCGGTCGGCGGGCTTAGAGGCTATGTCCCGAGTAACGGAATGCGTTGGAAAGTGCGGCCGGCACCTTGACTTTCTCATGCTGCGGCGCGGAAAGACAAGGATGTACAGGATCGGGCTCCGACCCGATGGCTATGCCGGGCGCCGATCCCCCGGCCAACCCAGAACGACCGGACAGCTTCCTCCCCATGCGCCTTTCAGACCGCGCCCGCCGCGAATGGCTGGGCAACCCGCGCGTCGAGCTCCTCGCGGGCCTCGTCGTCGCCCTGGCCCTCATCCCCGAGGCGATCGCCTTCTCCATCATCGCCGGCGTCGATCCGCGCGTCGGCCTCTACGCGTCGTTCTCAATCGCCGTGCTGACCGCGATCATCGGCGGCCGGCCGGGCATGATCTCGGCGGCGACCGCCGCCACGGCCGTCCTGATGGTGACGCTGGTGCGCGACCACGGCCTGCAATACCTGCTGGCGGCGACGGTGCTCGCCGGCCTCATCCAGATCGCGGCGGGATTCCTCAGGCTCTCCTTCGTGATGCGCTTCGTGTCGCGCTCGGTGATGACGGGATTCGTCAACGCCCTCGCCATCCTGATCTTCATGGCGCAGATCCCCGAACTGACGGGCGTGCAGCCGCTCACCTACCTGCTGGTCGCCGCCGGGCTCGCGCTGATCTACGGCGTGCCGCTGCTGACCCGGACGGTGCCGGCGCCGCTGGTGGCCATCGTGCTGCTGACGGGGGTCGTCTGGCTCTTCGGCCTCGACGTGCGGACGGTGAGCGACATGGGCGCGCTGCCCGACACGCTGCCGGTCTTCCTGATCCCGGACATCCCGCTGACGCTCGAGACGCTGCTCATCATCCTGCCGTATTCGCTCGCCGTGGCGGCGGTCGGGCTTCTCGAGAGCCTGATGACCGCCAACATCGTCGACGAGCTCACCGACACCGGCTCGGACCGCAACCGGGAGTGCATCGGTCAGGGCGTCGCCAACACCGCCACCGGCTTCATCGGCGGCATGGCCGGCTGCGCGATGATCGGCCAGTCGATCATCAACGTGAAATCGGGCGGCCGGGCGCGGCTGTCGTCGTTCTCGGCGGGCGTGCTGCTTCTGGCGATGATCCTGCTTGCCGGCGACTTCGTCGCGGCGATCCCGATGCCTGCGCTCGTCGCGGTGATGATCATGGTGAGCATCGGCACCTTCTCCTGGTCGTCCGTCAGGAACCTCCGCACCCACCCGATGAGTTCGTCGCTGGTGATGCTGACCACGGTCGCGCTCGTGGTCGTCACCCACAACCTCGCGATCGGCGTGGCGGCGGGCGTGCTGCTGTCGGGCGTGTTCTTCGCCTCGACGATCGCGCAGATCTTCCGGGTGCGCTCGGAGGCGAGCGAGGACGGCCGCTCGCGGCGCTACATCGTCGAGGGGCAGCTGTTCTACGCCTCGGTGGAGGATTTCAACGCGGCCTTCGACTTCCGCGAGGCGCTCGACGCGGTGACGATCGACGTCAGCCGCGCGCATATCTGGGACATCTCCAGCGTCGCGGCGATCGACATGGTGGTGTTGAAGTTCCGCCGCGAAGGCACGAAGGTCGATCTCGTCGGCATGAACGAGGCCTCCGAGACGATCGTCGACCGGCTGGCGCTCCACGACAAGCCGGGTGCGCTCGACAAGCTGACGGCGCATTGAGGGGAGACGCGGCATGAAACAGATCACGGCCTTCCTCGACGGCTCGGTCTACGGCGAGAGCGTGTGCGACCACGCGGCCTGGGCCGGCGACCGGCTCGGCCTGCCGGTGACGCTCGTCCACGTGCTCGGGCGGCGCACCGAGACATCGAGCGCGCCCGCCGATCTCAGCGGCAGCCTGAAGCTCGGCGCCCGCTCCGAGTTGCTCGCGAAGCTCGCGCGCCACGACGAGGAACGCGCGGCGCTGGCGCGCGAGCGCGGTCGGGCATTGCTCGGCGACGCGGCGGCGCGGACGGCGGCCCGGGCGAATGTCGAGGTGCGCACGCGGCTGCGGCACGGCGATCTCATCGAGGCCATCGGCGAGATCGAAGACGAAACCCGCTTTGCCATCATCGGCAAGCGCGGCGAGGCGGCGGACTTCGCCAGCCTGCATCTCGGCTCGAACCTCGACCGGGCGGTACGGGTGGCGAACCGTCCGGTCCTGGTCGCTTCGCGCGTCTTCCGGCCGATCGAGCGTTTCCTGTTCGCCTATGACGGCTCGCCGAGCGCGGAGCGCGCGCTCGAGCGGCTCCGGGCGGGCTCCGTCCTCGACGGGCTCGACTGCCATATCCTGATGGCTGGCGGGGCGCCGGACGCGGCGGAACGCCTGGCCAGGGCCGCGGCAAGGTTGCGCGAGGCCGGGCTCGCCGTGACGGAGCATGTCGGGCAGGCCCAGCCCGAGGCAGCGATCGCCGGTGCGGTGAAGGATCTCGGCATCGACCTCCTGGTGATCGGCAAGAGCGGCCATTCCCGCCTGCGGCAGCTCTTCATCGGCTCGACCACGCTCGAGTTGATGCGGAGCTGCACCGTGCCGGTCCTGATCTTTCCCTGACCGATACGGCCGGCCGGTGGAGCTGACCCCGGGAATTCCCCATTCGCCCGAAGTGTGAGTTCCCGCCGTTGAGGGCGCCGCGGCTCGGTTGGCTGGCGGGCCTGACAAACCGCCCGGCCGCGACGGTGCGCCCGATCTCGGCGAGATGCGCGTTCATCGCCTCGGGGTCCGCGAAGGGCATGACGAGGCCTGCGGCCGCCTCTTGCAATGCGAGCGAGTCGCACTGCTACAAGCGCGTCTACAGGAAGCTCGCGCGCGCGGGCTCACCCTGATTGCTGAAGGACCGTCACGGATGACAATCTACGTGGATGCCGATGCCTGCCCGGTGAAGGCCGAGATCGAGCGCGTCGGCACGCGCCACCGGGTGCGCGTCGTGTTCGTCTCGAACGGAGGGATCAGGCCGTCGGTCAACCAGCTGGTCGAGACGGTGTTCGTGGCGGAGGGTCCCGACGAGGCCGACAAGTGGATCGCCGAGCGCGCGGGGCCGGGCGATGTGGTGGTGACCGGCGACATTCCTCTGGCCGCGAAATGCGTCGAGGCCGGGGCGCAGGTGCTCAAGCCCGACGGCGAGGCACTGAACGCGCGGAACGTCGGCAATATCCTCGCCACGCGCGACCTGATGACCGATCTGCGCGCCGCCGACCCGTTCCGGCAGGGTGGAGGGCGGGGCTTCACGAAGGCCGACCGCTCGCGTTTCCTCGACGCGCTGGAATTGGCCGTCCGCCGCTCCGCCCGCTGAGCCGCCACCTCCGCACCGACCCGGCAATGAGCGCGCCGCTCTTCGCGCCGCTGCCGATTCTCCGCGTCCCAGCCGGTGCCCCAAGGTGGTGCCGCTGACGATCCCGGAAGGCGTTCCGAACCTCACGCCCCACCAGGTTGGCGCGATGATACGCTGCCGGCGGATCTCGGGATCGGCCGGCACCGTCGCAGGCCTGGCGCTCCGCCGGCGGGGCGAGGAGGCCGGCTTCGAGGCGAGATCGGCTGATCGGCGTCACGCAGCCCGCCGCAACCCGGACCAGGCAGGCGGATGAGCGGCGAAGCTCGCGCCGCCGACGAACACGATCCTGCGGCAAGGCACCAATAAGCCTCTCCGGAGATCCTCTCTGCCTGCCAATGCTTGGATCGTATGGCGCACCCGACAGGATTCGCCGGGTGAAAGGGGTGCGCCATAAGTTGCTGTATTCATTGGGCGATGCTCGGGGCGCGATTTTCCCTGCGTA
>SKOX01000396.1 GCA_007119835.1 Paracoccaceae bacterium | reverse complement strand
GGATCGCCCGCGACATCGAGCGGAAGCTGTCGCACTACCTGTCGACGATCGCGCTCATCAACGCCTGCCTCGGGGTGGCGATCGGCACGGCGATGTGGGTGCTGGGGATGCCGAACCCGGTGCTGTTCGGGGTGCTGGCCTTCGCGCTGAACTTCGTGCCCTATCTCGGGGCGCTCGCCGGGGTGCTGCTGGCGACGGTGGTCGGCATCGTGAGCCTGCCGACGCTCTGGGACGCGGCCCTCGTCGGGTTCGTCTACTTGCTGCTCACGTCGATCGAGGGGCAGGTCGTCACGCCATATTTCGTCGGGCGGCGGCTGAGGCTCAACACCGTCGTCGTCTTCGTCTGCATCACCCTCTTCGCCTGGCTCTGGTCCGTGGCGGGCATGCTGGTCGCGACGCCGCTCCTTCTGACGGTGCGAACGCTCTGCGAGCACATCCCGGCGCTCGCGCCGGTGGGCGACTTCCTTTCGGCGCGGGGGGCGGAGCGCGAGGGAAACGGCGCGGCGGCGACCGAGCCCTGAGCGCCTCGGGTTGCCGCGGCAGGAAAATGCCGCCATATAGCCGCGGTCCCGGGACAGGAGCGGCGAGGACGCGATGGCGCAGGCATCGGCCAACATCAACGTCATGATCAAGGCCGCACGCAAGGCGGGGCGGGCGCTGGTGCGCGACTTCGGCGAGGTCGAGAACCTGCAGGTCTCGTCCAAGGGCCCGGGCGACTTCGTCAGCCGCGCCGACACCAAGGCGGAGGCGACGATCCGCGAGGAACTGACCGAGGCGCGGCCGAACTACGGCTGGCTCGGCGAGGAGACCGGCGGGGCCGCGGGCAAGGACCCGACGCGGCGGTGGATCGTCGATCCGCTCGACGGCACGACGAACTACCTGCACGCCATCCCGCACTGGGCGGTGTCGATCGCACTCGAGCACAAGGGCGAGATCGTGGCGGCGGTGGTCTACGACCCGGCGAAGGACGAGATGTTCGTCGCCGAGAAGGGGTCGGGGGCCTACCTCAACGACCGGCGCCTCCGGGTCTCGGGGCGCCGCGACTTGATCACGATGATCTTCGGGACCGGCATCCCGTTCGGCGGCAGCCCGCTGCTGCCGCTGGCGCTGAAGGACATGGCGCGGCTGACGCCGCGGACGGCGGGCATCCGGCGGCTCGGGGTGGCCTCGCTCGATCTCGCCTATGTGGCGGCGGGGCGGCTCGACGGCTTCTGGGAGCGCAACCTGAACGCCTGGGACATCGCCGCGGGGCTCCTGCTCGTGCGGGAAGCGGGCGGGCTGATTGGCGCATTCGACCCCGACGAAAACCCGCTGGAAACCGGCAACGTGATCGCGTCGAACGCGGAGGTGTTCCAGACCTTCGCCGGGATCATCCGGGAGACCTGAGCGCGGTCTCGGACCTGAGCGACCGGCGTTCCGTGCCTCGGCGTCACCGCCGCGAGACGCGGGCGCTGCCGGCGGTCATCGTCCCGTCGGCCCGGTCGAAGCGCAGGTGGGCAAGGCCCAGATCGCCGGCGGTCGAGTAGAGGGTGCCGGCGGCGCGGCCGTCCTCGGCGGTGATCTCGGTGCCGGGCGGCGGCGCCTCGCCTTCGACCCGGACGGGCGCGAGGCCCTTCCTGAGCTCGGTCTTGTGCTTCATGCGGGCGACGACTTCCTGGCCGACATAGCAGCCCTTGCGGAAGTCGACGCCGCCGAGTCGCTCGAAGCCGGCCTCGAGGATGTAGGTATCCTCGGGCACGAGCTCGATGCCGGTCTCGGGCACGGCGCGCTCGATCCTGAGCGCGTGCCACTCGGCCGGGTCGAGCGGCGCGATCCCGGCGAGCACCGCGGCGGGATCGGCGGTGTAGAGGCGCCAGCCGAGCGAAGCGTCGCGCGGGTCGGGCAGGGCACCGTCGGGCGCCGGCGCGCCGATACCGACCACGACGGCGAGATCCGTCGGCTCGATCGCGACCTTGGCGCGCAGCCGGTAGAGGCCGAGCCGCCGGGCGAGGCTGTCGGCCGCGTCGGCCTTGACGTCGAGCAGGATGTCCGCGCCGTCGCCGATCATCAGGAAGTCGAAGAGGTACTTGCCCTGCGGGTTGAGGAGGGCGGCGTAGGTCGGGCCGACGTCGACCCGCCCGACGTCGTTGGTCACCACGCCCTGCAGGAAGTCGCGCGCCTCCGGCCCGGAGACCCTGAGCACGGCGCGGTCGGCCGCCTGGAATGCCTTGGTCATAAACGCTCCTCCCTCGCCGCGGCAGGTAAGCGCCGCGCGGCCGGCGGCAAGGTCACGCGGCGAACTGCAGCGCGTAGAGATCGGCATAGAGGCCGCCCAGCGCGAGAAGCTCCTCATGGGTGCCCATCTCGACGATGCGGCCGCGGTCCATGACGACGATGCGGTCGGCGTCCAGGATGGTCGAGAGGCGGTGGGCGATCACCAGCGTCGTCCGCCCCTGGGCGAGCCTTGCCAGCGCCGCGCGGATCGCCGCCTCCGATTCGGCGTCGAGCGCCGAGGTCGGCTCGTCGAGCAGCAGGATCGGCGCGTCGCGCAGGATCGCACGGGCGATCGACAGGCGCTGGCGCTCGCCGCCGGAGAACTGGCTCGCGGTCGGCATCACCGGCGTGTCGTAGCCGAGCGGCAGCGCGCGGATGAAGCCGTCGGCATTGGCGGCGCGGGCGGCGGCCTCGATCTCGGCGCGGTCCGCCGTGCGGCGGCCGAAGCCGATGTTGTCGGCGACGCTGCCGGTCAGCAGGATCGAGTCCTGGCTCACGACGGCGATCTGCTCGCGCAGGCTCGCGAGCGTCACCTCGCGGACGTCGCGGCCGTCGATCAGGATGCGGCCGCCGCTCGGGTCGTAGAGCCGCGGCAGGAGGTTGAACACCGTGGACTTGCCGGCGCCGGACCGTCCGACGAAGGCGACCCGGCTGCCCGGCGCGATGTCGAGGTCGAAATCCTCGAGCGCGACGTGGCCGTTCGGGTAGGCGAAATCGACGCCCTCGAAGCGGATGCGCCCCAGCGCGCGGTCCATGCGGTGCGGTCCGTCGACGATGGTATTCTCCACGTCGAACAGCATGAAGACCCGGTCGAGCGCGGCCTCGCCCTGCTGGGCGGTGGCGTAGAGCCCGCCCAGCCGCCGGGCCGGCCCCGACGCGACGCCGAGGCCGGTCAGGAGCCCGGTGAAGTCGGCGATGGTCATGGTGCCCGCCTGCAGCCGGAGCCCCACGACGACGAGCAGCACCGCTACGGCGAGCCCAGCGAGCACCTCCATCAGCGGCGAGACGCGGGCGCTCCAGCGGTTCTGCCGGTGCTTGATGTCGCGCAGCCGCTCGAAGACCTCGCCGGCATGGGCCGAGAGCGGCGCCTCGAGCTGGTAGGTGCGGGCGACGCGGATGCCGGCGAGGCCTTCGGTGACCTCCGAGGTCATGCCGGCGACCTGCGACTGGGTCTTCTTCGAGAGGGTCTTGACCTTGCGGCCGATCGTGGTGATCGGCGCGTAGGCCAGGCCGAAGATCGCGGCGAGGCCCAGCGTCAGGACCCAGTCGATGGTCAGCATCACCGCGAAGGTGATGACGATGACCAGGACGCCCGACAGGCCGGTTATCAGCGACTTCATCGCGTTCGAGATCAGCGTGATGTCCGACGAGAACCGCGCCGCGAGCCCCGCCGGCGCCTCGGTCTGGAGCCGGGCGAGGTCGGCCCCGACGAGGCGGGCGAACATGTGCTTCTGCAGGTCGGCCTCGACGCTGGTCACCACGCGGTTGACGCGGACCGACTTGAGGTATTCCGAGCCGCCCTTGGCGATGGTGATCGCGACGACGGCGGCGGGGCCCCAGACGATCACCGTGAAGGCGCCGGTCTCGTAGGCCTGCATCACCCACTGCATCAGCTTGGCGTAGCTCGCGGCCGCGGCCGCCTCCACCGCCATCAGCGCGAAGACGATGAGGACGAGCCGGCGGTAGCGCACGAGCCAGTCGCGCCAGAGGCGCACGTAGCCCACGAGGCTGAGCGGCTGGCCGCGTTTCCTGGTCATCGGTGGGGCGCGTCCCTCCTTTCGGTCGGCGCAGCGCCTTAACACGCAGGGCGTGCCGCCACCAACCGGAAACGGGGCGGCGGGGCTGGTGCGCAGGGCGGAATGCGTTAGGGTGCCGGCAGCTAACGAGACGGAGTTACTGCAGATGACGCTTGCCCGCGGCCGCGGCCTGAGGATGATCCCCGGCCCTTCGGTGGTGCCCGAGCGGGTGCTGAACGCGATGCATCGCGCGGCGCCGAACATCTACGAGGGCGAGCTCATCGAGATGGTCGAGACGGTGCGCGCCGACCTCTGCCGGGTGGCGCGGACGGCGGGCGCGGTCGCGATCTACATCGGCAACGGCCATGCCGCCTGGGAGGCGGTCGTGGCGAACCTGCTCGCGCCGGGCGATCTCGCGCTCGTGCTCGCCACCGGCCGCTTCGCGCTCGGCTGGGCGGAGACCGCCCGGAAGGCAGGGGTGGAGACCGAGGTGCTCGACTTCGGCTTCCGCGCGGGCGTCGATATCGGCCGGCTCGAGGCGCGGCTGCGCGAGGACCGCGCGGGGCGGATCCGGGCGGTGCTGGTGGTGCAGACCGACACGGCATCGTCGGTCAGGAACGACGTGCCGGCGATCCGGGCGGCGATCGACGCGGCGGGGCATCCGGCGCTGCTGGCGGTCGACTGCATCGCGAGCCTCGGCTGCGAGCCCTTCGAGATGGACGCCTGGGGCGTCGACGTGATGGTGGCGGCGAGCCAGAAGGGGCTGATGACGCCGCCGGGGGTCGCCTTCACCTTTCACGGGCCGAAGGCGGAGGCGGCGCGGGTGCCGGCGCGCAGCGCGACCTGGGACTGGGAGCCGCGGATCCGGCCGCAGCAGTTCTACCAGCTCTTCGCGGGCACGGCGCCGACCCACCACATCTTCGGGCTGCGCGCGGCGCTGACCATGCTCCTCGACGAGGAGGGGCTCGAGGCGGCGTGGGAGCGGCACGCGGTACTCGCCGGCGCGCTGTGGGCCGCGGTCGAGGCATGGGGGCGCGGCGGGGCGGTGGAGCTCAACATCGCCGAGCGCCAGGCCCGGAGCCATGCGGTGACGACGATCCGCACCGAGCCGGGCGCCGCGGCGGCGCTCCGTCGCTGGTGCGAGGCGGAAGCCGGGCTGACGCTCGGCATCGGCCTCGTCGCGCCGGGCACGGACGAGCGCGCGATCTTCCGCATCGGGCACATGGGCCATGTCGATCCGCCGATGCTGCTCGGCACGCTCGCGACCGTGGAGGCGGGCATGAAGGCGGTCGGGATCGCCCATGGCGAGGGCGCGCTGTCGGCGGCGGCCGCGGCGATTGCCAAGGCGCGACCGGTCGCGCGGGAGCCCGCGGCCGCGGTCGGCTGAGGCAGGCGCTTCAGCAGGCGGCGGCCAGCGCGTCG
>SKOX01000422.1 GCA_007119835.1 Paracoccaceae bacterium | reverse complement strand
TGCGGGTGATCACTCCGATCGGCGCCGACGGCCCGGCCGCCGCAGATGCCCGCCTGCAGGCCTTCCTTGACGAAACCCTCGACCGTCTGCCCCGCTACCTGCCGGAGTAGCCCATGCGGCGCCCTGGCAGGGCTCGCATCCTTGGTCCTGTGACGCCGCAAAGTACCTATTTCCGCGCAGAGAGCGCGTCTTTAGAAATGCTTACAGAGTCGGAGAGTGCGGATGGCTGAAGACCGGATGAGGGAGGGCACGGCAAATTTCGGGAGAGCAAGGGGCTCGGCCGATCCGGTCGTCTCGGTGCTGGTAATCAGCTACAATACCCGCGACATGACGCTGGAATGCCTGCGCTCGCTCGAGGCGACGACACGGGCACCGCACGAAGTGATCGTGCTCGACAACGCCTCGAGCGACGGCTCGGCCGATGTGATCGCCGCCGCCTTTCCATCAGGGGAATACCCGCATATCCGGCTGATCCGCAGCGAGAAGAATCTTGGCTTCGCCGGCGGCAACAACGCGGCCGCGCTTCATGCCAGCGGTCGCTACATCCTGCTGCTCAACCCCGATACGGTGGTTCTTGAGGGCGCAGTCGACAATCTGCTCACCTTCGCCCGAAAGGCTCCGCATGCCAAGATCTGGGGCGGGCGTACGCTCTTCCCCGACGGGCGCCTCAACCCCAGCTCCTGCTGGCAGCGCATGACGCTCTGGAACGTCTTCTGCCGCACGAGCGGGCTCGCCAGCCTCTTTCCGAACTCCCGTCTCTTCAATCCCGAGAGCTATCCCGGCTGGGACAGGGACAGCGTTCGGGCGGTGGATCTGGTCACGGGATGTCTCCTCCTCATAGAAAGGGATTTCTGGAACGAGCTCGACGGCTTCGACCTTGATTACTTCATGTACGGGGAAGAGGCCGATCTTTGCATGCGCGCCCAGAAGGCAGGCGCCGACCCGCACATCACGCCGGAGGCGACGATCGTGCACTATGGCGAGGCGTCCATGCCGGAACGCTCGGAAAAGATGTCCTTGCTGCTCAAGGGCAAGATCGAACTGGCGAAGCGGCACTTTCCGAGCTGGCAGCGCCCGCTGGGCGTCGGGCTGCTTCGCCTCTGGCCGTTGTCCCGCATGATGACCTGCCGGATCGGGCGCCTGGTGTCCAAGAGTCCAAAGATAGACAAGGCCTACGACCTGTGGTCGGCTGTCTGGACGCGCCGCGCCTACTGGCGCGACGGCTACTGACCCTGCCGCGATCCCTGCAGGACCTGCTTGAGCCCCCGCCGGACGCTTTCGATCGCGCCGTGGACCCTGATGGAGGCCGCGAAGGTATGATCGTCCCGGAGGACCGGCATCCCGAAGGCGCGCGGCTCCACCGATCCGGCCCGGAGCGCTTGCACGAGAGCACCCTCCAGATCGTCCCCGGAGCCTGTCCCGAAGCGGTTCAGCAGCGGCCAGACCTGCTGGCGGCGATGAAAGTCCACGCCGACGGTTGCCGGAAGACCCGTTTCATTGATCAGGGCGAGCGCCTCCCGACACGGCGCGAGACCATCGGTCTTGCGGTTCCATACCTCGACGGCGGCGAGGTAGGGGATCCAGTCCGGCGAAAAGCGCCGCCAGACCTCCCGGCGCTTGGGATGAGCGAAGACCGCGGCACCTCCCGCCTCGGCGACATCCCTCAGCGTATGCAGCGTCGCGCGCCCTTCGCCAAGGAACCTGTCGAGCCCCCAGGTCAGGATGTGAATATCGTTGTCGGGCGAGGAGTACTCGATACCGGGGATGATCATGCAGGCGGGCGTGCCGACTTCCCGGCATTCCGCGACGTAGTCGGCGAAGCGGTCCCCGTCGAAACCGGTGTCGTGCTCGGTCATCATCACGGCCCGCGCGCCAAGGCGCCCGAACACCCGGCCTATGCGTGCAAGCGGCCAGTCGGCATCGTATGACCACTCCGAATGGGCGTGAATTGCCACAGGGACCGAGCTTGGCGTCAATGCTTCGGCCTCAGGGCTGCGCGCACCGTGGACCATGCATCGCGGATGAAGAACCTGGGATAGTCCGGATCATAGTTATAGAAGCTCGGCCGCCGTCCCGGCTTCAACACGGTGCGGACTGCTGGCCAGAACCTTGGCCAGCCTTCCCTGTGGAAATCGCTCTTCGGGCCGCGCGCCACGTGCATCAGGTGCAGCACCTCCCGCCCCAGATGTCTCACTTCACGCTCGCCCCGGCACTCGATGCGCGCGGGCCGGAAACCGGGATCAAGCGCGTGTGCCACCGCCCAGGCGGGATATTCGAAGCCGTTCCGGCGCGCGAGCGCCAGCGATCCCCACATCCGGCCATTCAACTCCATGAACCACTGACGCCCAGCCATGTCGCGGAGCAACTCGATCATGAAGGGACCGCGCCAGCCAATCGCCGCCATCATTTCATCGATCCTGGCCCGGATCGCCTCCTCAGGCGGATTGACCTCGCATGCGCTCGCACCGGAGCCATGCGGGTTCATCATACGAAGCCGTCTGTGGCCGCTCCAGGCAACGACCCCCTCGTCCGTCGCGAAACCGAAGACCCCCTCCCCCACCCCGGCAATCAAGGGCTGAACCAGCATCGGACAATCGATGTGAGAGGTGGCCACGGTCCGCTCGACGTCCTCCGCCGACAAAAGGTAGCGCACGCCTTCCTTCACGATCCGCCCGCTGCGAACCACCAACGCCATCGCGGGCTTCATGATGGCCGGGAAGTAGTCCACCTGCCGAAGATCATTGAGCTCTCGCACCACCAGCGTCTTGGGAACCGTGAGCCCTGCCGCCTGCGCCGCTGTGATCTGGGACTCCTTGTCCAGAGCCACCACCGCCTGCGCATTCGTCGCATGGGCTGGCAACACGCCTTCTACCAAGCGTTCCTTGGCTGCCGACGCAACAAGCCAAAGCGCCGGATCGTCGAGTGCCAGAAGAACTTCAGGCTGAAATGTTGCGACCGCCTTCCCGATCCCTTCGATCGCGGCCTTGGCATCCTTTTCCGGAGCAACGATTTCCATAGGGTGGCCCACCGGCAGGCCCCGAAGCCGTTTCCCTGCACCGGTTCGTGCGAAAACCCGCACATCATGCCCTGCTGCGAGCAAGCTGAAAACAACCTCCGGCGCCTGCACCGCCTCCCCAAATCCGATCAGGACGCGCAAGCCTGTCATGCTCGGCACCTTCGGGGCATGCACACTCACAGCAGCCTCTTGTGGGCCATACCCAGAACGCGGCGCAGGTGGCGGAGCGACGACATCCGTCCATCCAAGAGCATTGTGAGCGCCGAGGGGGCCATATCGCTGCGGACCGAGGTGCGCGGGCGCAGGAAACCGTGCGGGTCAGCCTTGCCGCCATCGCTCGTCCACGCCGTGTCGTAGCCGCAGTCGCGGAGTGCGGCGAGCACGCCGCGGCTGTAGCTGCCGAACGGTACTGCCGCCGCCGTCACCTTCTCGCCGAGAAGCGCCTCGAGCACAGTCTTAGAGCCCGCCAGTTCCTCACGGAGCGCCGCGGCATCAAGCCTGCTCCAGTGCCGGTGCGCCACGCCGTGGCTGCCGATCCCCATGCCGGCCGCGCGCATGGCGCGGATGTCCCCGGCGTCGAGCGCCCCCGGCTGGCCGATCCGGCCGGTCAGCACAAAAAAGTCCGCCCGCAGTCCCCTTGCCTGCAGTACAGGCAGCGCGATCGTCCGGTCCGAGCGGTTGCCGTCGTCGAAGGTGATCCGGATCCGTTCGCGCGCCGGGTGGGCAGCGATCTGCCCGACGATGTCCCTGAACCGGCCCTCGTCGATCCAGAAGGGCGCCTCCCCCGGCTCAAGCGCCCGCTCGGGCGTACCGATGCCGTGGAAGTTCACGGCGACGATCCGGCGTGGTCTGCTCACCCCGCGCCGCCCAGCTTGGCGAAGGCGCGCTCGTAGGCGGCGAGCAGGACCGGCGCCGAATGCGCCCAGGAGAGGCCGCCCTCGATCCGGGCCCGACCGATCTCGCCCATGCGCGCCCTGAGTGCAGGGTCGTCGAGGAGAAGCGCGATTTTCTCGGCGAAATCGACCGGGTCGTCCTTGCGGGCGTAGAGCGAGGCTTCGCCTGCCGAGGCGCGGCCCTCCTTGAGGTCGAACTGCACGATCGGCTTCTTCAGCGTCATGTATTCGAGGATCTTGTTCATGGTGGAGAGGTCGTTCATCGGCGTCGCCCGGTCAGGGTTCACGCAGACATCGGCCGTGTTCAGCATGTCGAGCAGGAGGTCGTCGGGCGCCCGCCCGGTGAAGGTGAAGTGCGCGTCGAGCCCCTTCGCGGCAACCTCCGCCTGCACCTCGACAAGCGCCGGGCCGCCGCCGACGATGCCGAAATGCACGTCCCCTCGCCCCATCTGCCGGACCAGGTGCTCGGCCGCCGCCACCAGAAGGTCGAGTCCCTCCTGCTGGCCGATCACCCCGACATAGCCGACAAGGTGCTTCGCACCCTTCTTCAACTCCTCGCGCGGCGGGCGCAGCGCCAGCTTCTCGATCTTCGGTCCCGAGCGCACCACGAAGACGTCCTCGGCCGCCATGCCACCCCGCTCCCGGGCGATCTCGGCATAGGATTCGTTCGTCGCGATCGAGACGATTGCACTGCGGAAGGTCAGCCGCTCCACCAGCACCATCAGCCGCCACAGCGCCCCGCGCCGGCCGAACTTGGTCTCGTAGAGCTCCGGGCAGATGTCGTGGTGGTCGAATAGATAGCGCACGCCGAAAGGCCGCAGCGCCCATGCGACGAGGAAGATCAGGTCGGGCGGGTTGCAGCCGTGCAGGATGTCGATCCCGTGGGCGCGGCGCACCTTCAGCGCGAGCCTGAGCTCGTGAAAGAGGGCGCCGCCGTACTCCCGCAGGTAGCCGAGCGCGCCGTGGCCCTCGACCGGCAGCGGATGACGGTAGATGTGGACCCCCTCGAGATGCTCATAGGTCGCCTCGCAGCCCTTGCCCGTCGGGCAGATCACCGAGACTGTGTAGCCTGCAGCTGCGAGGGTGGTCGCCTCCGCCCAGACCCGCCGGTCAAACGGAACGGGCAGGTTCTCAACGACGATCAGCACCCGCCGCCCCTGCCCCGGCCCGGCCGCCACCTGCGCCTCGGCCACTGGCGCCGCGCCGTCGCGCGGGCTCATCGGCCGGTCTCCGCCGGGTTCCTCACCAGTTGACCCCGTCGTAGCGCTTGCCGAGCGCCTCCCGGAGCCCGGCGACACGCACCAGGTCGAGCACCTGCTGGTCGGGTCGCATCAACTCCGCAAGTCCCTTGAACTCGGGCGCGGCGTTGCCGATCACCACGAGATCGCCGTGGGCGACGGTGCCGGCGAGGTCGTCCGACAGGATGTCGGCGATGTGGGGGATCACCTCCTCGATATAGGCGCGGTTGGCGCCGACGAGTCGGGCCAGATGTACGTTGCGGTC
>SKOX01000444.1 GCA_007119835.1 Paracoccaceae bacterium | reverse complement strand
CGGCCTGAGGTAGGCGACGTCGAGAAGGCCGTTGTCCGGCGCACCGCCCGGATCGAGGGGCAGTCCTGGCCCGGCGAGCGGCATGTTCAGCACCTCGACGAGGACGAGCGCCTCGGGCAGGGGCGCGCCGTCGACGGCGAGGCGCCAGCGCCGCGTCGGCGCGGTCCGCAGGAACGCACCGGGCGCCTCCCGGGCGAACCGCTGCCTTTCGGCAAAGCCCATGTCCGCCGCCGCGCCCACCGATATCAGTTCGGCAACGGCGCCGACCCCGACGCTCTCGAGGAAGACCCGGGCGCCCCACGGCCCGGTCGCCGTCCCGACGTCGAGCCCGCGCTCCATGCAGTCTGCCGTCCTTGACGCGAAGGCGCGGGCGATCTCGAACGGATCGCCGCCGAGGCCAAGGCTGCGTGCGGTGTTGTTGGCGGTGCCCAGCGGCACGATGGCGAGAGGGATGCCCATGCCGGCGAACACCCGAACCGCCTTGCCGACGGTGCCGTCGCCACCGGCGACGACCACGAGATCGACGCCGTCCGCGTCCGCCGCCTCGACCCGGTGCGTCTTGACGTCACGCCAGGCGACGGCATACCCCTCCGCCTCGAACAGCGCGCGGATCGCCGCGCCATCGAGGCGGCGCTCCCCCGCGCTGGGATTGTAGAGAACGAGAACCCGCATGGCGGATCAACCGATGGCGCCGGGCTTCCGTTCCCTCGCCGCGCGGCCGGGGAGGGGCGTCGACGCTCAGTCGTCGGCGGCGCCGTCCGGCGCTCCGTCTTCGGCGACACCGTAAAGCGAACGCGCGTCGTCACGGAAGGCGCGGCGGGAGTCCTCCCGCGTGTAGAACATGTGCCCGCCGCGATAGGCGGCCTCGGCCACACGCCCGCCGAAGTCGGGAAGCTGGCGCAGGATCAGGGTGCTCGCGAAATAGGGCGTGACGAGGTCTGCGGTGCCGTGGACGACGAGGACGCGGAGATCCTCGTCGAGGGCCAGCACCCGCCGGAGCGCGCCGACCGACTCGGGCTGACCGCGGCCGCCGCCCCAGTCCCAGGCCCGGTTGACGCCGCGGTTGAGCAGCATGTAGCGCCGCTCGGGCAGCCAGCCGAGGGTCTCGCGGTAATGCTCGAGCATCGCCGTGGTGAGCGGCGCGGTCATCCCCTCGAGCACCGGGTCGGGCGCCCGCCCGTGCGGCCGCTCGGGCGCAGGATCGAGGCTGGTGATGCCCGCGTCGTAGACCGAGCCGATCCGGCCCTCGCCGCGCCAGAGTTCGCGGGCGAAGCTCTGCATGTCGAGGCGCCCGGCATGATCCGCCACCGTTGCGGCATCGAGGCCGGTGAGCCCCGCCACCCGCTCGGTCATCCGCGCGACCGCGTCGGGGTCGGCGAGGCCGCGCAGGTGGTCGACGACGAAGGCTCCGCCCGCATAGGCCTCGGCTTCCGCGAGCAGGGTCTCGTCGTAGTCGCCCGCCCGCTCCATGCCCGAGGCGGCGAACGAGGGCAGCAGCGAGGCGAGGGGGAGCGGGTTGTGGTCGGGCTGCTGCCACCAGCCGAAGTCCAGCACCGGCGAGAGCAGGGTCATGCCGGAGAGGGCGGCACCGTGCTCGGTCTGGAGGGCCTCGGCGAGGCGCGGGCCGCGGAAGCCGCCGTAGCTCTCGCCGATGAAGTATTTCGGCGAGGCGAGGCGCCCGGCCTGCCTAAGCCAGCGCACGACGAAGTCGGCCATCGCCTCGATGTCGCCGTTGACCGAGAGATAGCGGCCGCGCAGCCGGTCGTCGGGCTCGACGAGGCGCGAAAAGCCGGTGCCCACCGGGTCGACGAAGACGAGGTCGGTGAAGGCGAGCCAGGTTTCCGCGTTCTCCTCGAGCGCGATCGACTGCGACGGCGAGATCGTCGCGCCGTCCATCGGCAGCCGCCAGGGACCGAGGACGCCGAGATGCAGGTAGGCGGACGCCGCCCCGGGCCCGCCGTTGACCGCGAAGGTCACCGGACGGCTGCCGGGATCGTCCGTCTCGGCGAGGTAGGCGACGTAGCCGATGTCGGCCTCCTCGCGCCCGGTCGGCGAGACGAGGGTGATCGCGCCCGCCACGGCCTCGAAGCCGAGGATCTCGTCGTCGATCGCAATCTCGTGGCGCGTCGTGACCGGGGCGGGGAGTCTGCCGGCCGGGTCCGCGACGGCGGCGGGCTCCTCAGCCGCCGCGGCCGCGTCCGTCGCCGCGCCCTCTGCCGCCTCGATCCCTGCCCGGTCGGGCGGAGGGTCCTCCTGGGCCCGCAGGGGCGCGGCGGCGAGAAGCGCGAGGAGGATGGCAGCGAGGGTGGTCCTGGGCATGATGTCTCCCGGTCGGTGTCGGGCCGCACTCTGGTCGATGCGGCCGGCGCGCGCGAATAACGCTTCCGTTTGGAACCCCGCGTGGGGCCGGGTGGTTTCCCGAGCGGGGCAGATTGCAGGAGAAACGCGGCATGATCGAGCGCATCGAGGGGGAGCGGCCGACGCTCCTCGCCTTCCGAATCGAGGGGCGGATCGAGCAGGAGGACGTCGAGGCCATGGCGCGCGAGGTCCTCGCGGCCTTCGAGGAGCGCGGCGAGGTCGACATACTGATCACGCTTCACGACTGGGACGGCATCAGCGCCGGCGCGATCTTCAACCGCGAGCGGATCGAGGCGCAGGCCCGGGCCGTCCGGCATGTCAGGAAGTACGCCGTGGTCGGCCCGCCGGACTGGGCGGCCACGCTCATAAACGGCTTCGACCGCATCCTGCCGGTCGATGCGCGCACCTTCGACAGCGGCGACGAGGCCGCCGCCCGCGCCTGGCTCGATGAGGGGGCGGAGGCGCTCGACCGGTGATCCCGCGCCCGCGCTTTCACTCGCGAAAGCAGCGCAAGCCATCGAGGAAAAGGCTCCCGCCGTGCCGGCACCGGTGCCGCACACGTGCCTGTGTGTGCCAAGGCGGCGCCCTCGGTCGCCCGCTCGGGCTGCAGAAGTGGGCCAGAGCTTGACGTCGTCCCGGTGCCCGGTAGGGTTTTGCGTATGCAAAAGCACAGACAGGGAGTCGTGACGTGAAGAGAATCCTGATCCCGGCCGTGGCCGCCGCCACGCTCGCCGCCGGTCCCGCGCTCGCAATCAGCATCTGCGTCGAGGGCGCTTACCCGCCCTTCTCCGAGACCGCGCCCGACGGATCGATCGTCGGCTTCGACATCGACATCGCCAACGCGCTCTGCGACGAGATGGGCGAGGACTGCCGGCTCGTCCGCACCGACTGGGACGGCATCATCCCGGCGCTGCTCGAGGGCCATTGCGACGCGATCATCGCCTCGATGTCGATCACGCCCGAGCGGCGGCAGGTCGTCGACTTTACCAAGAAGTACTACCACACCCCCGCGATGCTCGTCGGGCCGGAGGACGCCGATTTCGACGACAGGCCCGAGGGGCTCGCCGGCAAGGTGGTCGGGGTGCAGCGGGGCACCATCCATCAGGACTACATGGAGCGGAACTACCCCGATACCCGCCTCACACTCTACGCCAGTCAGGACGAGGCCTATCTCGATCTCGTCTCGGGGCGGCTGGATGCGGTGATGGCCGACTCGATCGCGATCACCGAGGGCTTCCTCAACACGCCGCAGGGCGAGAACTTCACCCAGATCGGCGACACCCACTACGACCCGGAGGTGCATGGCGAGGGCGCGGGCATCGCGGTGCGCCAGGAGGACACCGAGCTGCGCGACCGGCTGAGCGACGCCATCCGGGCGATCCGGGAGGACTCGACCTACGACGAGATCGCGGAGCGCTACTTCGACTTCGACATCTACGGCGAGGAGCCGGCGAGCTGACGCGGCGGCGCGCGGGCTGACCGCGGGGGGAGGCGATGGAGACCCTCATCGCCTACATGCCGCTTCTGGCCCGGGGGGCGCTGGTGACGGCGTCCCTCGCTGTGCTGTCGCTCGCGCTCGCGACCGCGATCGGCGGGCTCGCGGCGGCGGTCAGGGTCGGAACGGGCTGGATCGGGCAGGGCGTGGTGCTGGTCTATACCACGATCGTCCGCGGCATCCCCGACCTCGTGCTGCTGCTGCTGATCTATTTCGGCGGCCAGCGGCTGATAAACCAGGCCTCGGCCGCGCTTGGCGGCGGGCCGGTCTCGATCTCGGCCTTCTGGGCGGGCGTCATCACGCTCGGGATCATCTACGGCGCCTATCTCTCGGAGACCTTCCGGGGCGCCTACATGTCGGTGCCGCGCGGCCAGAGCGAGGCGGCCCGCGCCCTCGGCCTCGGCACGGTGCCGCTGGTCTTCCGCATCGTCATGCCACAGCTCGTGCGCTTCGCGCTGCCGGGCTACGCCAACACCTGGCAGGTGCTGGTCAAGTCCACCGCCGTCATCTCGGTGATCGGGCTCGCCGACCTGGTCGGGCTGGCGCGGCAGGCAGGGCAGTCGACGCGCGAGCCCTTCCTGTTCTTCACCGCCGTCCTCGGCTTCTATCTCTTCATCACGTGGGTTTCGACGACGATCTTCGAGCGGATGGAGCGGCGCTACGCCGTGGGCTATGCGCGTTGATCTCGTTCTCGCCAACTGGCACCTCTTCGCGCAGGGGGCGTGGCTGACGATCCAGCTCACGGCGCTGGCGCTTGCCATCGGCTTCTGCATCGCGCTGCCCGCGGGGATTGCCCGGGCGCGGCGCAAGCGGTTCGTCTCGCCTGCGATCAACGCCTACGTCTACCTCTTCCGCGGCACGCCGCTCCTCGTTCAGGCCTTCCTGATCTACTATGGGCTCGCCCAGTTCGACTGGATCCGCGGAAGCTGGGCCTGGGCCTACCTGCGCGACCCGTGGTGGTGCGCGCTGATCGCCTTCTCGCTCAATTCGGGGGCCTACGCGACGGAGATCATCCGCGGCGCGGTCGAGACTGCGCCGAGGGGCGAGCTCGAGGCGGCGTCGGCGCTCGGCCTCTCCGACCGCCAGCGCGACTGGCTGGTGCTGATCCCCTCGGCGCTGCGCCGCGCGCTGCCCCAGTACGGCAACGAAGTGGTGTTCATGCTGCACGGCTCGGTCGTGGCGAGCGTGATCGCGCTGCAGGACATCCTCGGCGCCGGGCGCACGCTGAACGCGCGCTACTATCTCGCCTACGAGGGTTTTCTGACGGCGGCCGCCCTCTATATGGCGATCACCTTCGCGATCGTCGGCACCTTCCGCCTGATCGAGCGCCGGTACCTTCGGCATCTCGCGGTCGCGAACGCCCGCTGAAACATGCCTTGCCCGGCGCGCATGACGGGGCTGCGCGCCATGCCCCTACTCCGCATTGCCGTGCCTCCGTATATCCACTTCAAGAGATATGGAGGCTAGAAAGCCGTGCGGATCGAAGAGCAGATCGAAGACTGGAAAGTGCCGGGACCGGAGCAGGTGTTGGCGATCGAGCGGGAGGCGCGCCGAATGCGCGCCGAGGTGCTCGCGG
>SKOX01000344.1 GCA_007119835.1 Paracoccaceae bacterium | reverse complement strand
TCCGCCGGCACCTGCATGATGACGTCGTAGCTGTTCGAGTCGCGGTCGAACTGCGCCACCGCGCCGCCGCCGACGAGCAGCGTCAGCGTCGTGCCGATGTCGCGCGGCGCGACGTTCAGCGCCGCGGCGCGGTCGCGGTCGACGGTCACGACGACCTCGGCCGTGTCGAAGGCGAGCGAGTTCTGCACCACGATGAACCGGCCCGAGGCCTCGGCCTCGGCGCGCACCGCCTCGGCGACCTCGAAGACGCGGGAGGGCTCGCCGGTCGACTGGATCACCAGGCTGATCGGCAGCCCGCCGCCGGCGCCGGGCAGGGAAGGCGGCGCGAAGACGAAGGCCTGTATGCCCGCGACATCGTCGATGCGCGACTGGAGGTCCTGCTGGATCTCGGCCTGGCTGCGGTCGCGATCGGCCCAGTCGTCGAAGGCCCAGAGCGCGATGCCCGAGTTGGTCTGGCCGCCGAAGCCCACGACCGAGAAGTTCGCGCGGAGCTCGGGCAGGTCCTGGGTCAGCTCGCGCATCTGGTCGACATAGGTCGAGGTGTAGTCGGTCGTCGCATAGGGCGGCGCGTTGACGATGGCGAAGAGCGCGCCCGAATCCTCCTCCGGCGCAAGCTCGCTCGAGGTCTTGGTGAACAGGTAGCCGGTGACGCCGACCAGCACGACGACCATGAGGATGGTCACGGGGCGATAGTTGAACGAGTTGGTCACGCGGCGCTCGTACCAGCCCTCGAACCGGGTGAAGTTCCGGTTGAGGAAGCCCTGGAAGCGGTTGTGGCCGCCCTGTCGCAGCACCCGGCCGGCCATCATCGGCGAGATCGTCAGCGCGACGATGCTGGAGATGAACACCGCTCCCGCCAGCGCCACGGCAAACTCGCGGAAGAGCGCGCCGGTCAGCCCGCCGGTGAAGAACAGCGGCGTGAACACCGCGACCAGCGTCAGCATCATCGCGATGATCGGCGTCGTGAGCTCGCGCATCGAGACGAAGGCCGCGCGCATCGGCGAGAGCCCCTCGTCGATGTGGCGCTGGACGTTCTCCACGACGATGATCGCGTCGTCGACCACGAGCCCGATCGCCAGCACCATGGCGAGCAGCGTCAGCAGGTTGATCGAGTAGCCGAACAGGAAGAGGACGAAGAGCACGCCGACGAGGCTGAGCGGGATCGCGACGAGCGGCATCAGCACCGAGCGCAGCGAGCCGAGGAAGAGCAGGATGATCACCGTGACGATCAGCGTCGCCTGGAGGATCGTGCGCAGCACCTCGTTGATCGACGCCTCGATCTGCTCGGTGGAGTCGTACATCATCGTCAGGGTCATGCCCTCGGGCAGGCTCGCCTGGATCGCCGGCAGCTCGGCGAGCACTTCGCCGGCCATGTCGAGCGGGTTGGCGCCCGGCGTCGGGAAGACGCCGATGAAGGTGCCAGGCTCGCCGTTGAAGGTCACCACCATGTCGGTGCTCTCGGCGGCGAGGTCGACCTCGGCGACGTCGCGCAGGCGCACGACCTCGTCGCCGACGCCGGCGATCGGCAGCGCCCCGAAGGTCTCCGGCGTCTGGAGCGTCGATTCCATCGCGATCGGGTGGGCGACGAGCTCGCCCCGGGTCCGCCCCGGCGCCGAGAGGAAGTTCGAGCCGTTGATCGCGGCCATGACCTCGGCCGCGGTCAGCCCCTGGCCGGCGAGGCGGACCGGGTCGATCCAGACCCGCATGGCGTAGGTCTGGCCGCCGAGCACCTGCGCCTCGGCGACGCCGGGGATGGTCGACATCCGCGGCACGATGACCCGCTCGATGTACTCGGTGACCTGCTCGGGCGACATGCGCGGGTTCTGGACCGCGAGATACATCGTCGCGAAGGCCATGCCGGTGCCCTTGACGATGCTCGGGTCCTCGGCGTCCTGGGGCAGCCGGCTGCGGACCTGCTGGACCTTCGACATCACCTCGGTCAGCGCCGCGTCGGGGTCCGAGCCCAGGGTCATGTTGATCGTCACGACCGAGGCCGAGGGCCGCGACTGGGTGGTGACGTAGTCGACGTTCTCGGCCGTCGCCACGGCAGCCGCGATCGGCGAGGTCACGAAGCCCTGGATCAGCTCTGCCGAGGCGCCGGGATAGACGGTGGTCACCGTGATCACCGTCTCGTCGACCGCCGGATACTGCCGCGTCTGCAGGCCGAACAGCCCCTGGAAGCCTGCGAGCAGGATCAGGAGCCCGAGGACCGTCGAGAGGACCGGCCGCTTGATGAAGACGTCGGAGATGTTCACAGGCTCGCCCTCAGCGGCCGCGCCTCGGCGGCCGGGTTGACGGTGTTGTCGATGACGACCGGCTGACCGTTGGAGAGCCGGTTCTGGCCGGCGGAGACCACGGCCTCGCCCGGCGCGATGCCGCTCAGGATCTCGATCATGCCGCCCGACCGGCGGCCGAGCTCGACGAAGACCTGCCGCGCCTCGAGGCGCTCGGGATCGGCCTGCGACGGCCGCACGGCATAGACGTAGTCGCCGTAGAGGCTGGTGGTCACGGCGGTCTGGGGCAGGGCGATGATGCCGTCCTCGGCCGCCAAGTCGATCCGGATGCGGACGAACTGACCGGGCGTGAGCCCGCCGCCGGTCTCGATGGCGCCGCGCACCGCGACCATGCGCGAGGCGGGGTCGACGCGCGGGTCGATGCCGACGATCGCGCCGTCGAAGTCGCGGTCGATGCCGTCGGCGCGCACATGCACCGGCTGGCCGATGGCGATGGCGCCGAGCTGCTGCTCGGGCAGGCTGAAGTCGACGCGCATGGTCTCGATGTCCTGGAGCGTGGCGACGACGGTGCCGGGCTGGATGTACTGGCCGAGCTCGACGCGCGGCAGGCCGATCGTGCCGTCGAACGGCGCGACCAGCCGGCGCTGCTCGAGGACCGCGTTGGCGCGGGCGACCTGGGCCTGGGCGGCGCGCGCCGCGGCTTCCGAGGTCTCCAGGGACACGCTCGTCGTCACGCCGCGTTCCTGGAGCTGGCGGGCGCGGGCGAGGTTGGCGGTCTCGAGCTCGAGCTCGGTCTCGGCGGCGGCGAGTTCGGCGCGCTGCACCGTGTCGTCGAGGCGCAGGAGCACCTCTCCCGCCTCCACGGTTTCGTTCGGCGCGAAGCCGATCTCGCGCACGATGCCGCCGGCCTCGACGCTGAGGTTCACGCCCTGGGAGGCGTTGGCCGTGCCGATGGCCGCGATCGTCGGCTGCCACGGCACGGGCGCCGCCTCGACCGTGGAAACGGTGGCGGGCTTGACCGGCATGTTCTCGAAGAACTCCGCGATCATGCGGTCGCGGAAGAGGTTGAAGCCCACCAGACCGCCGCCCACCAGGGTGAGCAGGACGACCGCGATGATCAGGCGCTTGAGCATGAGATAATTCTCGCTGTCTGGTCGGTCAGGGCCGCGCGGCGGTGGTGGCGGCGGCGGCGGCGGCCCTGAGGCCGCCGAGGGCGAAGGCGAAGAGATGGTCGACGAGCGCCGCGGGGCTGACGTCCTCGCCGCAGCAGGCCGGAAAGGCGCGCGCCGCACTCGCCGGTTCGCAGACGTAGAGCACGGTGATCGGCGCCATGACGCTGAAGCAGCAGCGGTCGACGACGGGATCGTCCTCGCGCAGCCCGAGCACGTCGGCGACGACGCGGGCGATCAGGCGGCGCTTCGGCACGACCTCGCGGTCCTCGACGGCCGAGCGCGCCGGCGTCGGCGCGAGAAACTCGCGACTGAGGACCTTGAGCGCCCAGCTGCGCTCGCCCGACACCAGCGCGGCGACGCCGAGGGCGATGAGCTGGCGCAGCTTCTCCTCCGGCGCCATGTCCGCCTCGGCGACGGCGGCGATCTCCTCGATCGAGGCGACGCTCTTGTGCGCCTCGACGAGTACCTCGGCGTAGAGGCCCTCGAAGCCGCCGAAATAGTAGTTGATCGCGGCCGAGTTCGCCCCCGCCCGTTCGGTGATTTCCTTGCCGGTGGCGCGGTCGTGGCCCTTCTCGGCGAAGACCTGGCCGGCAGTCTCGAGGATCTGCGCCCGCGTGCCGGCGCCGTCTCCCCGCCGCGGGACGCTGTGGATCTGGCTCTGCATGACCGCGATATCGCGTCGCCACCGCCCTAAGTCAAGTTTGAATTTGAACTTTGACTTTGTGGCTGGCGGATCGCGGGGCTGCCCGGAAGGCCGCGACGGCCAGCAGACCTCGGTCTGTCAGGGGGTTGCGCCGCGTCTTGACCTGGCGCCCGCCGCACTGGTCACTCGGGGAAGCGTGTCCCCGCCGCCCGCTGCGCGATGCGCCGCCGAACCTCCTCCGGCTCGCCGGCCACCGCGTCGGCGAGCGTCCGCAGCTCCTGCCGCAGCCCGTGGATCTGGTCTACGAGCGAGAGCACCATCGCCGCCCCCTCCTCGTCGAGGTCGAAGTCGCCGGCGAGCTCGCAGAGCAGCCGCAGGCGCGCCACCTCCGGCTCCGCGAAGGTCTGGCGTCCCTCCCGCTCGACCGGCCGCACGCAGCGCGCGGCCGTGAAGCTGCGCAGGCGTGCGACGGTCAGCCCGTCGACCCGGGCGACGACCTCGGCCTCGGTGTAGTGCACGGTCATGGCTCGCCTCCCTTGCGCGGGTCGTAGGCGTGGCGCTCGCGCCAGCCCCGCATGAACGCTTCGAGTTCCTCGTCGATCCGGGGCGGGGCCACGATCTTCAGCCGCACCCGCTGGTCGCCCTGCCGCACCCCGCGCCCGCGCAGCCGCAGGATCTGGTCGCTGCTCGCGCCTCTGGGGATCGTCAGCGACACCGGGCCGTCGATCGTCGGCGCCTCCACCCTGGCGCCGAGCACCGCCTCGTCGATCGCGATCGGCAGATCGACCAGGACGTCGTCGCCCTCGCGGCGGAAGGTCGGGTGCGGCGCGACCGAGACCGATATCAGCGCGTCGCCCGGCTCGCCGCCGCCGATGCCGGCGCCGCCCTTGCCGCGCAGCCGGATGGTCTGACCGTCGGCGATGCCCTCCGGGATGCGCACGTCGAGGGTCGCGCCGTCGGGCAGGGTGAGCCGCCGGGTCGCGCCCTTCGCCGCATCGATGAAGCCCACCTCGAGCGAGTAGCGGTGGTCCGGTCCGCGCATCCGCAGGCCCTCGCCGCCGCCCGCCCGCCGCCGGGTGAACAGGTCCTCGAAGACGTCGCCCATGCCGCCGAAGTCCTCGAAGCCGCGCGCCGAGCGATAGCCCGCGCCGGCCTCCTGCCCGGCATAGTCCCGCCAGTAGCCGCGCTCGGCGTGCTCCTGGCCCGAGGCATCGATCTCGCCGCGGTCGAAGCGTGCCCGCTGCTCGGGATCCTTGAGCAGGTCGTAGGCGGCGGCCGCGTCCGCGAAGCGCGCTGCCGCGGTCGGGTCGCCCGGGTTGAGGTCCGGGTGCGCTTCGCGCGCGATGCGCTTGTAGGCCTTCTTGATCTCGTCCTGGCTGGCCGTGCG